>CAZSKQ010000003.1:0-44801 GCA_964607425.1 uncultured Woeseiaceae bacterium | reverse complement strand
GTTCGTGTTAGACCGAGCGATGCAAAATAGTGCAGGCGGCTGGCGCCGATCGCCAAGATCCGGGCTCCCGCGACGCCGATATACCGCCTGTGGGAGCCCGCATCGCGGGCGATGCCACCCCACCTGGCGGAGCTTCGCGCGCAATGCGCGCTCCTACACGGCAGGCGGGGCGTCGCGGCCCGCATCGCGGGCGACCCCCTTCCGCAGTTACATGTCCTCGAGACCGCGCCTGGCCAGCGCGCGGGCGATGATCAGGCGCTGGATCTCGCTCGTGCCCTCCCAGATCCGATCGCAGCGCAGCTCGCGGAAGAAGCGCTCCGCGACGTTCTCCCGCATGTAGCCGCGCCCGCCAAAAATCTGCACCGCGCGATCGGCAACCCGGTTCGCCATCTCGGAGGCATAAAGCTTGGCCATCGAGCAGCGGTTGTGCAGGCGCTTGACGTCCTCGCCGCGATCGTGCGCGGCGGCGGCTTCGAAGGTCATCAGCCGGGCGGCCCAGAGCTCCGTCGCGCTGTCGGCCAGCATGAACTGGATCGCCTGCTTTTCGGCCAGCGGCTCGCCGCCGACCGCACGCTCCGCGGCAAAGGCGCTCGCCTCCTCGATCAGCCGCGCGGCGGCACCGCAGCAGCGCGCGGCGATCATCAGGCGCTCGCGGCGAAACCAGCTCCTGGTGTAGGCCATCCCGTCACCGTGCCGCCCGACCCGGCTTGCCGCGGGCACCCACACGTCGTGGAAGCGATAGGTCGGGTGGTGCGCCGCGTAGGTGTGGCTGAAGAGCGGCGATGCGATCATTTCGATGCCCTCGCGACCCTGGTCGACGAAGAAAAGCGCCTCGTCGCCCTCCTCCGGCAACCGCGCCTGGAACCAGAAGTAGTCCGCGAGATTGGCGCTCGTCACGAACCACTTTTCGCCGTTCAGGCGATAGCCGTCACCGTCGCGCCTGGCGGTTGCCTCCAGCGCCGCGACATCCGAGCCGGGGCCGGACTCCGTGATGGCGTAGCAATCGTGCTTCTCCCCTTTCATCAGCGGCAGCACGTACTCGTGGATTTGCTCCTCGCTGCAGGCGTCGAACATCCAGCTCTGCGGCTCCGCGAAGCACCAGGACAGCGCGTTGGTCACGCGCCCCAGCTGCTCCCATACCGCCACCTGGTCGACGATCGGCAGCTCGAGACCGCCGTGGGACCTCGGTACGTCCATGGCGCTGAACCCGAGCTCGATCGCGCGCGATTTCTGCTGCTTGCGCACGGCTGCCGGCAGCTCGCCGCCGTTCAGCTCGGCGGCGACCTCATGCGGCTGCAGCAACGTGTCCGCGTACTCACGGGCCTTCGCCTGCCAGGCAAGCGCGCTTTTTCCCAGCTCCAACCTCACGGCCGAACCTCCGATCCATGCAGGAACGCGCATCGCGCGCGATGCCCATCCCGTCCAGTCGTGGCTTCGCGCGCGGTGCGCGCTCCTGCAGGTGTCACGAAATGCCTCATTCGTAGTGATCCGGAAATATGGCCTTCAAATAGCTGTACACCGCGTCCATGGCTTCTTCACGATCGAAGCCTTTCGGGCTTACCAGGCAGGACAGCCACAAGCCGTCCGTCATCGACGACAGCGCATCGGTCACCACCTGCGCGCTGACGTTCCTGTATCCGCCCTCGTCGATGATCGCCTGGCACAAACCGCTGATCGCTTCGTCGTAGCCGCGGTCATAGGCTTCGCAGATTTTCTGGTACGTGGGCACGGCCTTTACCTCGCCCCAGAACGCGAACCACACCGCCAGCTTTTGCCGGTCGCAGATCGAAGGCTTCAGGTCCATTTCCATCATGGCCAGGAGCTTGTCGGCGGCCGTGGGACCGGATTTCTCGAGGGTGGCGTCGAACTGTGCCTTGTAGTCCTCGGCAAGGTACTGCAGGGTTTCGTTCAGCAGGTTCTCCTTGGCCCGGAAATGCAGGTTGACGATGCCCTGCGAGAGGCCTGCCTCCTGGGCGACAGCGCCGAGTGTGGTGCTGCCTATGCCCTTCTTCGAAATGGTCTTGATGGTCGCCAGGATGAGCTGCTGCCGGCGCTCTTCCCGGGTTGCCGTGCGGCGGCTGCTCTTTACTGCGGCGACTGCCATGTGTCCCCTCCTGATGGAATCCGCCTTGCGCAACGAGCCACCTGGCACCCTCCGGCGCCGCGGGGCGGGCCCGGCAGCGCTGATTCTTGCGCAATTTCGTCCGGGTTGCAGGATTCCTGCTGCCCCGGAGCCCGCATTCTCCCACAAAATGAATGAGCATTCATTCATTTTTCTGGACTTTCGAGCCCCTCCCGTGCCATGCTGGATTCCCCTGGCCACATGGAGGCTCTATGAGGTGCCTGACCAAATCTAACCAACAATTCCGGAAAGCCAACCAGAAATTGCCACTCGGCGTCTCGTCCAATTTTCGCTATTGGGGCGACGACAAGACCATTTACGCGAGCCGCGGCAAAGGCGCGCGGCTCTGGGACATCGACGGGAACGAGTACATCGATTACCGCCTCGCCTACGGGCCGGCGATCCTCGGTTATGCCGACC
Organism: uncultured Woeseiaceae bacterium; assembly: GCA_964607425.1. Lineage (GTDB taxonomy): Bacteria > Pseudomonadota > Gammaproteobacteria > Steroidobacterales > Woeseiaceae > IDS-8. The sequence continues at coordinate 42,259 of CAZSKQ010000003.1, read as the reverse complement.
CGCGCGTGGACGAGGCGGCCCGTGAAGGAATAGAGGTCGGCGGCGTTTTCGCGCTGTCAACCGCGCTGGAATACGACGTCGCGGACCGTATCAGCCGGATGGTGCCGGCCGCGGAGCTCGTACGCTTCTCGAACTCGGGAACCGAGGCCGTCATGGCCGCACTGCGCATCGCCCGCGCGCATACGGGCAAGGACGGCCACATCGTCATGGAGGGTGGCTATCACGGCGTCTTCAACGAGGTACTGTGGTACACCGACGTCGAGGACTGGACCGCGGAAGACGGACAGCCGGAGGTCCTGCCTTATGGCGAGGGCGTGCCGGCGATCGTGAAAAGGCTGTTCCACACTGTGCCGCTCAATGACGCGGATGCGGTGGAGGACGTGCTGAAGAAGCACCACCAGGATATCGGCGCCTTCCTGATCGAACCAATCATGGGCAACTGCTGCGGGCTCACCGCTACCCGCGAGTACATGCAGGATGTGCGGTCGCTGTGCGATCGCTACGGCGTACTGCTGATCATCGACGAGGTAAAGACAGGTTTCCGGGTCGCCAGGGGCGGCGTGCAGGAGCTGCTCGGCGTGCACGCGGACCTGTGCACGTTTGCCAAGGCGATGGCCAATGGCTACCCCATATCGGTGGTCGCCGGCCGCGAAGACATCATGCGCAACCTCGGCGAGCGAGTGGTACACGGCGGAACCTTCACCGGCCACTCCGTATCGCTCGCGGCGGCGAATCGCACGCTGCAGATCCTGGACGAGACGGATGCGCTGGCCAGTGTCGAACGCTACGGCAAGAGCCTGCAGGCCGGACTGCGGAAGATCCTGTCGGCGCGCGGCATCGCACACTGCTTCACCGGGCACCCGTCCATGACCGGCTTGTTCTTCAGCGAAACCCCGCCGCGCGACTACCGCGACTGGGTGAATACGGACTACGAATTCTACGATACGCTGGCGCCGGAGCTGCACGAACTCGGCGTGCTTGTCGAACCGGATTCACGCGAGCCCTGGTTCATGTGCGAGGCTCATGATGTGAAATGTCTGGAGGAAACTCTGGACAAATTCGAACGTGCAGTAGACATTACTTTGAAGAAATTGCCGAGCGACAGCAGCCGCGTTCACACGGCATAGATGACAACAGGACACGAAGCGGCGGCCGGAAACGACCGCCGCTTTCGCGTGTAGGAGAGCGCATCGCGCGCGATGCTCGTACGGGCGGCCGCGACATTCCGCGCTCCTGGGGCGCCCGCAAAAAGGTCAATACAACCGATGAAAACATATGACGCCATCGTCGTCGGCGCCGGGCACAACGGCCTGGCTACCGCCGCGTTCCTCGCCAAGGCCGGCCTGAGTGTGCTGTGCGTCGAGAAAAACGAATACATCGGCGGAGCGACAGTCAGCCGCAACCTGTACAAGGACTGGATCTATTCCAACTGCTCTTACGTGTGCTCGCTCCTGCGGCCGGAAATCTTTCGCTCCCTGGAGTTGCACCGGCATGGACTGCAGGTAACGCCTTACGGCGGCGGCGTCACCTTCATGCAGAACGGCGATTATTTCGGATCGTACTGGGATGCGGAAGTCGCTCACCGCGAATATGCGCGCTTCTCGAAACACGATGCCGACGCCTACGAGCGGTACTCGGCCGACGTTATGCGCCAGTGCCGCTTTATCCGTGATTCCCTGCTTCGTACGCCGCCCGATCCCACGTCCTTCAGGCCGCGTGACCTGAAAGAGCTGGCGCACCTCGGGCGCCGCTTCTTCGAGATGGGCGAGGATCGAATGTACGAGACCATCCGCTTCTGGACGATGAGCGTGGCGGAGTACCTCGAGGAATATTTTGAAACGGACATCATCAAGACTTCGTTGTCCGGCAGCGGCATCATCGGCACCGCGCTCGGCATTCATTCTCCCGGCACGGCATACGTCCTGCTGCATCACTACATGGGCGAAGTCGACGGCAACGTCGGTTCCTGGGGCTACGCGCGCGGCGGCATGGGCGCGGTCTCGAAGGCCATCGCCGGCGCATTCCAGTCCTATGGCGGCGAGTTGCGCACGGACGCCGGCGTGGAGCAGATCGTCGTCAGGAACGGCAAGATCAAGGGCGTGGCGCTGACCAGCGGTGAAGAGCTCGATGCGAAGATCGTCGTCTCCGCCATGGACGTCAAGCGCACGTTCCTGAAATGCATGGACGAGAAGGACCTGCCTGCCGCTTTCTACCAGCGGGTGAAGAATTTCAAGATACGCGGATCCTCGGGCAAGCTGAACATCGCCCTCGACGGCATGCCGACGTTCCCGGCGTTACCGAAAAACAGCCCTCTGCTCGACGGCGACATGCATTTCGTCGATTCGATGGAACGGATGGAGCGCGCGTACGATGACTGGAAGGAAGGCACCTGGTCGAAGGACCCGTACATCGACATGGTCATCCCCACCGTGACTGATCCGACCATGGCACCGCCGGGCAAGCATTACATGAGCTGCTTCATCCAGTACTGCCCGTACAAGCTGCAAGGCCGCGACTGGACGGACCCGGAACGACAGGCGTTCGCCCAGACGGTCATCGACCAGATCGCCAACTACAGCCCCGACTTCAAGGACCTCATCCTGCACGTCGAGATCCGCACCCCCGAGGACATCGAACGCGAAGCGGGCCTCTCCGAGGGCAACATCTTCCACGGCGAGCTCACCATGGACCAGCTCCTTTTCAATCGACCGATACCCGGATACGCGCAATACCGCGCGCCTGTGCCGGGTCTCTACATGTGCGCCTCCAGCACCCACCCCGGCGGCGGCGTAATGGCGGCGCCCGGGGCCAACGCGGCGCGCGAGATCCTCGCGGACCTCAAGCGCCCCAACACCGTTCCGGAGAACTTCGGCGATGACTGAGCGGTTCGATGCCATTGTCATTGGGGCCGGGCATAACGGCCTCGTCTGCGCCGCCACGCTTGCCCGCGCCGGCAAAAAAGTACTGGTGCTGGAAGCGGCACAGGAAGTGGGTGGTGCCGCGCGGACCCGCGCGTTTGCCGACGGCTACTCGGTGTCGGCCTGTGCGCATCTCCTCTACCAGTTCCAGCCGCAGGTCGCCGGCGACCTCGGATTAAAGCCTGAGCTCGCGGCCGAGAACCTGGCGACCATCGCGCTGTCAGGCGACGGCCAGCACCTGCGGCTGAAAGACGGCCGGGTGGAAGGCGTCGCCGACGCCGACCGCGCGAGCTACCGTGATTTCCACCAGCGCATGTGCCGCTTTTCCGACCTGCTCACCAAGCACCTGAACCGCGCGCCGCCGAGACTCGGAAACGGCTCCCGGCGCGACGTGCTGGCGCTGGCGGAGCTCGGCCTCGACCTGCGGCGTCTTGGCAGGGACGAGATGCGGGCTTTCCTGCGCCTCATCGGCATGAATATCTATGACGAAGTCGAGGAACGCTTTGAAAGTCCCCTGCTGAAAGGCGCCGTTGCCGTCGATGCCGTGCTCGGTACCCATCTCGGCCCGCGTTCGCCGAACACGATCCTGACCTGGTTGTATCGCCTGTGCGGCAATCACGGCCGGCTGTCACTGCCGGCCGGGGGCATGAGCGGGATCAGCGAGGCGCTCGCAACCTGCGCGCGCGGTTTCGGTGCCCGCATCCAGACCGGCACGCCGGTGAAACGGGTGATCGTGGAGAACGGGCGGGCAACCGGCGTGGAAACCGAAGCCGGCGACACCTACGAAAGCCTTACCGTCGTCTCCAATGCCGATCCGAAGCGGACTATCCTGGATCTCGTCGGAAGCCGGCATGTCGAAACGGGCTTCACCCGCCGCGTGCACAACATCCGCATGCGCGGCAACGCGGCCAAGCTGCACCTCGCGCTGGACGGGCTGCCGACGATCACCGGCCTCGAACAACGGGAATTCGGCGACCGGCTGCTCATTGCGCCGGACGCGAACTACGTCGAGCGTGCCTTCAACCCGGCCAAGTACGGCGAGACCTCCCCCAGCCCGGTGCTCGAGATCACGTTCCCGAGTTTCCGCGATGCCACTCTCGCACCGGCCGGCAAGCACGTGCTCTCCGCCGTCGTGCAGTACGCGCCTTACGCCCTGAAGGGCGGCTGGACCGATGCCGCGCGCGAGGCATTCCTGAAGGTTGCGATCGACACCATCGCCGCGTACGCCCCGGACCTGCCGGAGCGCATCACCGCTTCCGAATTACTGACGCCGGCGGACATCGAGCAAGAGTTCGGCATTACCGGCGGCCATTGGCACCATGGCGAGCTGACGCTTGACCAGTTCCTGTTCGTCCGCCCGGTCGCCGGCGCCGCCCAATACCACATGCCGCTCGATGGACTGTATCTCTGTGGCGCGGGTACGCATCCCGGCGGCGGCGTTTCCGGCGCCTGCGGCCGCAACGCCGCGCGCGCCATCCTGGGCCGCGAGAAGCCGGCATGAGCGCGTCGTGCAGGACGTACGCCGCAGGAGCCCGCTTGCGCGCGCGACCGGGAAGGCTCAGGACAGCGTACCGGATGCCCGCGGTGCCGGGCTCCCTCTGGAAGGACAAGCATGAATAACGTCGTTGAAGTTCCCCAAGGCAGGCTCCGGACGCCGTTCTATTCGCGTTTTGCCGCGCTCGACCGGCTGAACCTGTGGCACGAATGGAAGGGTTATACCACCCCCGACGCGCTGTACGACGCGAGCCTCGAGTATTTCGCGATCCGTAACAGCACCGGGGTTTTCGACCTGACGCCGATGACCAAGTACCGGATCAAGGGCCCGGACTCGCTTGCTTACGTCGATCGCCTCGTGACGCGCGACATGAAGAAGATCAAGCCGGGGCGCGTGGCGTACGCCGTTTGGTGTGACGACCGCGGCCAGGTAATCGACGACGGCACGTTGTTTCACCTGCGCGATGGCGAGTACCGCCTTTGCTCGCAGGAACGACACCTCGCCTGGCTTACCGCCGCCGCTATCGGCATGGACGTGGAGATCACCGAGGAGACCGGTGATATCGCGGCGCTCGCGGTGCAGGGCCCGACTTCGTTCAGCGTCCTGCAGAAGCTGGGGCTCGACGGGCTGGAAACGCTGAAGCCGTTCGGCCTGATGCACTTCGAGTTCGAAGGCAGCGAGCTGATGGTCTCCCGCACCGGCTTCACCGGCGACCTGGGGTATGAGCTCTGGATCGAGAACAGCCGCGCGGAATCGCTGTGGGATGCGCTGTTCGAAGCCGGGAAACTGCACGGCATCCGCGCTATCGGCACCGATGCCCTCGACATGTCACGGATCGAAGCCGGGTTCCTGACAGCGGGCGTGGATTTCCTCCCGGCCGAGGGCACGGTACGCACAGGCCGCTCGCGCTCGCCGTTCGAGCTCGGGCTTGACTGGCTGGTCGATTTCAAGAAGCCGAACTTCAACGGCCGCCGGGCATTGGCCGAGGAAAAACGGCGCGGCTCGCGGTGGCAGCTCGTGAAGCTCGACATCGAAGGCAACAAGCCGGCTCACCACTCCTATATCTACAAGGGGTCCAGGGGTCGACGCAAGCAGGTCGGGTTCATTACATCCGCTTGCTGGTCACCCGTCTGCAAGAAGAACATTGCGCTCGGCACGGTGGAAGCGCCGTACGGCAAACCGGGTGACGAGCTCTTCGTCGAGATCTATTACCAGCGCGAGATGCACTGGTCGCGCGTCATGGCGAAAGCCGTTGTCGTGGACAAGCCGTTCTGGGACCCGCCTCGCCGTCGAGCGACCCCGCCCGGCCCGTTCTGACCATGCGCCACCGGCTCGATCCCCTGCTGCGGCCGCAAAGCGTCGCGGTGGTGGGCGCGTCGGCACGTCCCGATTCACTGGGCGAATGGACGCTCACGAACCTGCGGCGCGGCGGCTTCGCCGGCGACATCTGGCCGGTGAACCCGCGCCACCGCGAGCTTCAGGGCCTGAAATGCTACGGCCGCCTCGCGGACCTGCCGGCGGTCCCCGACCTGCTCATTTTCTGCGTGGCCGATACCCGCGTGGAAGCGTTACTGGACGACGCCATCGCGCTCGGCATCCCGGCCGCCGTGCTGATGTCACCGCTGGTGCTCGACAAGGACACGACGCCGAACCTGCGCGAGCGCGTGCGCGCCAGGATCCGTGCCGCCGGCATGCTCGTCTGCGGCGCGAACGGCATGGGCTTCTACAACGTCCGCGACCGGGTGTGGGCCTGCGGTTTCGACAGCCGGCACCATGAGCCACCCGGCCGGGTGAGCCTCATCAGTCATTCCGGTTCCGGCATGTCCGGTATTATCGATTGCGAGGAGCGGCTGCGTATCAACTTCGCCGTGTCGACCGGCATCGAGCTCGGCGTCACGATGGACGAGTACCTCGATTTCGTGCTGGAGCTGCCGGAAACACGCGCGGTCGGGCTGTTCATCGAAACGGCCCGCAACCCGGAAGGCTTCCGGGCAGCGCTGGCCAAAGCATTTGAAAAAGGCATCCCGGTAGTTGCACTCAAGGTCGGCCGCACCGCGCGCGCCGCACAACTCACGATTTCGCATTCCGGTGCGATGGCGGGCGACGACGCGGCCTACGAGGCGCTGTTCGACCGCTACGCCGTGCAGCGCGTGCGCGACATGGACGAACTGGCAACCGCGTTGATCCTGTTCTCGGAGCTGGAGCCGCCGGGCCCCGGAGGCCTCGTGACGTTGCACGATTCCGGCGGCGAGCGGCAACTCATGGTGGACCTGGCGGAAGAACACGGGGTCCCGCTCACCGACCTTGATCCCGCTACGATAGAGGCGCTCGAAGCGCGACTCGACCCCGGGTTGCCGGCGGTCAACCCGCTGGACGCCTGGAGCCGCGGCGGCGACGAGGCCGGCGCCATCATGAGCGACTGCCTGTCCGCGATGATGCAGGACCCCGGAGCGGCCATGGGTGCGGTAGTCCATGACCGCGCTCCGGAAGGGGTGATCTACCCGGTCTATATCGAGTACATGCGGCGCGCGCGGGCGGCAGCGGGCAAACCGGTGGCGCTGGTCGCGGCCCGGCAGGGCACGGGCAGCGACCGCCTCGTCATCGACGCGACCCACGAGGGCCTGCCGGTGCTGGACGGCATTCCGGCGTTCCTCACCGGGGTTCGCGCGCTCATGGCCTATCGCGACCGCCGCCTTGAGCCGCCCCCCGCGCCCCCGCAGGTGCCCGCGCAGGCGATCCGGGCCTGGCGCGGCGAATTGCGCGGCGGCGCCGTTTTGGACGAGGCGCGTTCGCTCGACATGTTGCGCGATTTCGGAATCGCCACCACCGATTTCCTGGTCGTGGAATCCGCCGCCGAGCTCGAGGCCGCGCTGCCGGAGCTGCGGTTCCCGGTAGCGCTGAAAACGGCCGCGCCGGGGCTTGCGCACAAGACGGACAAGGGCGGTGTCGCGCTCGGTATCGACGGCGCCGGGGACCTTCGCGAGACCTACCGCGATTTCGAGGCGCGGCTGGGCCCACGGGCGCTGATCGCGGCGATGGCGGAGCCCGGCATCGAGATGATCCTCGGCGCGAAGCGGGATCCGCAACTCGGACCGATCGTGATGATAGGCTTCGGGGGCATCCATGCCGAGGTCCTGAGGGACACTGTGTTCATGCTGCCGCCGTTTGACAAGGCCTGCGCGCGGCGGAGAATGGAAGCATTGAAAATGCGGCCGCTGCTGGACGGCTTGCGCGGTGCCGCTCCTTGCAACGTGGACGCACTTTGCGAACTGGCTGCCCGGTTCTCCGCCATGGTCGACGGCCTGCGCGATCACATAGCGGAAATCGACGTAAACCCCGTCATCGTGACACCAGCGGGTGCGGTTGCGGCGGACGCCCTCGTTATTGCGCTGTAGGAGCCCGCATCGCGGGCGATGCAATCGGCGCTATGGGCGTCGCCCGGATGCGGGCTCCTGTATGCGGCCTGGATAACTGGAAGGTGAGCCCATGAGCATCGAAGCTGTTGCACAACATCCCCTGTCCACCTGGGAAGACATAGCCGCGCGCGAGCTCGAGCGTGCCGAGACCCGCTTTTTCATCGACGGCCGCTTCGTCGACGCGTTGGACGGGGGCCGTTTCGACAGCATCAATCCCGCCACGGGCGAAGTCATCGCATCCGTGGCCGCGGCCAATGGCAAGGATGTCGATGCCGCCGTCGCCGCCGCCCGGCGGTCGTTCCGCGCCGGCACCTGGTCGCGCATGGCGCCGCGCGCGCGCATGGAGGTGCTCTACCGCTTCACGCAACTGATCGACGAGCACGCCGCGCAGCTCGCGGTCCTCGACACGCTCAACATGGGCAAGCCCATCAGCGACATGCTGGAAGTCGACCTGCCCTCCGTGATCGAGACCTTCCGGTTCATGGCGGAATGCATCGACAAGATCGAGGGTAGCGTCACCAATACTGAAACCGACGTTATGCATTTCATCCTGCGCGAGCCGCTGGGCGTGGTCGGGGCAATCTCGCCGTGGAACTATCCCCTGCTGATGGCGACCTGGAAGGTGGCGCCGGCACTTGCCGCGGGCAACAGCGTAGTCCTGAAGCCCGCGGAACAGGCACCGCTGTCCTGCCTGCGGCTGGCGGAGCTGTTCGTGGCGGCCGGCGGTCCCCCGGGGGTGTTCAACGTGATCAACGGCATAGGCGAGGTCGCGGGCAAAGCCCTCGCGCTGCACCACGACGTCGACAAGATCACGTTCACCGGCTCGACCGAGGTGGGCAAGCTGATGCTGCAGTACGCCGGCCAGTCGAACATGAAACGCGTCTCGCTGGAGTGCGGCGGCAAGACCCCGCAGGTGTTCATGGGCGATCTCGAAGACCTGGATCGCGCGGTGTCCGCGGCCTGCAACGGCGTGTTCGCGAACATGGGCGAGGTTTGCAACGCGGGTTCGCGCCTGCTGGTGGAGAAGTCCATCTACGACGACTTCGTCGAGCGGTTCGTTGCCGTCGGGAAGAATGCGTATACGCCCGGTAACCCGCTCGACCCGGCGACCAACCTCGGGCCGCTCGTGACCGCGGAAGCGCAGCGCCGCGTGCTGTCCTACATCGAATCGGGCCGCAAGGAAGGCGCCACGTTGAAGTTCGGGGGCGAAGTGCCCGCGGATTTCGCAGGCGGGGCCTACATCACGCCGGCCCTGTTTACCGACGTCGACAATTCGATGACGATAGCGCAGGAGGAAATTTTCGGTCCCGTCGCGGCCGTCATTCCCTTCGACGGCGCCGACGATGCCATCCGCATCGCGAACGACACCATCTACGGCCTGGCCGCCGGCATCTGGACCCGGGACCTCAACCGCGCCCACCGGCTCATCCGCGAGATCCAGGCCGGCGTCATCTGGGTCAACTGCTTCGACGAGGGCGACATGACGCAGCCGTTCGGTGGCTACAAGCAGTCGGGCAACGCCCGCGACAAGTGCATGGAGAGCCTGCTGAGCTACACCCAGTCCAAATCGGCCTGGATCCGCTTGACCTGACCCGGATTACGCGGCTGCACACCGCCCCCCGCTCGCCGTAGGAGCGCGCATCGCGCGCGATGCCATACCCGCCGCGGGCATCGCGCGAAGTGCGCGCTCCTGCATGCCGGGCGGGGGTCAGATGTCCGGGCTGAGGTGCTGGGCGGCTTCGCAGAGGGTGGCGCCGAGCTCGGCGCGGCGGGCGGCGGTGAAGCGTTGCGTCGGGCCCCCGATCGAGAGCGTGCCCTGCACATCGCCGAGCGCACCGCGGATGATCGTTGCGACAGCGGCATAGCCTTCTTCCAGCTCGTCGACGGATACGGCGTACCCGCGCCGCCGGATCTCGATGAACTGCGGCTGGAAGGCTTCCTTGTCCGTGAGGGTTTTGGCCGTCAGCGCTTTGAGCGGTGAACCGAGGCGTTCGAGACCGTTGTCGTTGAACGCGAGAAACGCCTTGCCGGTGGAGGTCGCGTGCAGCGGCCAGCGTGTGCCGACATTGCCCGCGGCGCCGACCACGTAGCTGCCCGCCACTTCATCCAGTATCAGCATGCTGTCGCCGACCGGCACTTCGAGAGTCGCGGTCTCGCCGCTGGATTTGGCGAGTGCCTTCAGCAGCGGCCGTACGCGCCGCCTCAGATCGCTGCTGGCGAGCGCCTGCACGCCCAGGGCCATCAGGCCGGGTCCCAGGCTATACGCGCTGGTAACAGCGTTGCGCTCAACCAGGTTTTCGCTTTGCAACGCACGCAGCAGGCGATGCGTCGTCGTCTTGTTCAGCCCCGAACCGCGGCTAAGTTCCGCAAGCGACATTTCAGGGCGCTCGGCCGTGAAAAGCTTCAGCAACCGGATTGCCCTGAGCGCCGCCTGTGCCCCCTGCGGTGGTCGTGTGTCCAGCATCGATACACCATATTGTGATTGGCGGTTCCATATTATGGCAGTGATAGCCGCTTTTGGCGAGCCCTTACGACCCTTGGACGAAAAAAAGAGGCAATGAAAGAAAATTTGGGCCTGAGCCGGCCCATTCGGCCGTAACTGCGAAAACCGTCCTATTCGCGGCAGCGTTCACTAATTGCCGGGAAGGTGTCGCGGTACGTTGTGGCCCGGTTACCCGCTTCGAAGCGTGGCCGCTGCGCGCGATCAGCCGATTGCGATACCAAGAACCAGGTTAATCCCCGCGTGCGCGATCGACCGGCCGCGGCGGCATCAGCATAGCGGGCGCGCCACCTGCGCGACTGCCGGGGCCATCATGTGGAAGCATGCGCTGCCTGGCCCGGGGCCCGTATGTTAATCTTCCCCGCTGGCTCCGCGACCGATAGCTGTTTCACATGGAAGCGTCGCTCTATTGCGATCTGTACATCGAATTAGCGTGGTTCGCTTGCGAGCGTGAAATGGTCCTGGCCGGTCGCGACGTTCACAATTGCGTCTCGAGCACACGCGGCAGCGACGTCCTGAATACCTGAGATGGCGCTCGTTACACTCGATGTATCGGGGAGCGTCGCTTTCATAACGCTCAACCGGCCCGACAAGCTGAACGCGGTCAACGGTGCCATGCGGGAGGAACTCGAGCAGGCACTCGACACAGCCGAAGCGGACGAGCACGCGCGCGCGATCGTGCTGCGCGGGGAAGGCCGTGCATTCTCAGCCGGATTCGATCTCGATGCGCCCGCGTTCGACGGCGGCAGTGCCGCCGCGGTTCGGGAAGAGCTGATGCGGGATTTCAACCTGATCATGCGCTTCTGGGACTGCCGCAAACCGACGGTCGCCGCCGTGCACGGTTACTGCCTCGGCAGCTCAATGGAGATCAGCGCCGTATGTGACATCACCGTAGCGGCCGAAGGCTGCCGCTTCGGCGCTCCGGAGGTGCGTTACGGGAGCGGCATCGTGTGCCTGGTGCTGCCCTGGATCGTCGGCCTCAAGAACGCAAAGGAACTGTTGCTCACCGGTGCCGACATCGATGCAAATCGCGCGCTGTCCATCGGCCTCGTCAACCGTGTAGTGCCCCCGGATCGGCTGCGGTCGGCGGCGGAGGAAATCGCGCAAGAGATCGCCGCTAACGACGCCGAGGCCGTGCGCCTCACGCGGGAAGCCATTAACCGGGGCTTCGAAACGGCGGGGCTGCGCCGGGCTCTCGCCCAGGCACTCGAATACGATATTCGCATCGAGACCACGGAAACGCCCGAGTCCGCAGGCTTCAGGAAGGTAATGGAAGCGGACGGCGTCAAAGCCGCTCTCGCCTGGCGCGCAGCGCAGGCGCCGAAGCGAGGTTAAGGGCTCGATGGCCAAGACGAGCGGCAGCCCGCCGGTCGAACTGCGCAAATTCCTGAAACGCCATCCCGACACGGACGTCATGGAGCTGCTGGTCGCGGATCTCGCGGGAGTCCTGCGCGGGAAGCGGATACGCGCCGGCGAGTTTGCGCAGGTCTTCCGTGACGGCTTTTGCCTTCCGGGCGGCGCCGTCCTGCTCGATACCCTGGGCGAGGTCGTGCCGGGTATACGCTATACGGCTGAAGACGGTGACCCCGACATACTGACGAAGATCGTGCCAGGCAGCCTCGCGCCGGTTCCCTGGGCAAAACGGCCGACGGCCCAGGCGCTGTTCCGTTTTCACACGCGCGACAGCAAGCGCTTCTTCGCGGATCCCCGCTACGTGCTCGAGCGCGCGGCCGAGCCGCTCTACAAAATGAACCTGAAGGTCGTGATGGCCGCGGAGCTCGAGTTCTACCTGCTGGATGCGAGGACGGACCGCCCGAGCGCCCGGGTCTCGCGGGTGCCGGGCATCGGTCGGCCGCAGGTCGGGCCGCAGGTGTATCACCCCGACGACCTGTGGGACATCGAGAATTTCCTGAACGACGTGTTCGACACCTGTGCCGCGCAGAACTTGCCCATCGGTACCACGACGTCCGAATTCGCGCCGGGCCAGTTTGAAATCAACCTGCATCATGTCGATGACCCCGTGCTTGCCTGCGACCATGCCGTGCTGTTGAAGCGCGCCGTCAAGGCGGTAGCAAAGCAGCACGGGTTCGTCGCCTGTTTCATGGCCAAGCCTTTCGAAGAGACGGCGGGTTCCGGCCTGCACATCCACCTGAGCCTCACGGACCGGCAGGGCCGCAATTATTTTTCGGGCGGCAAAAAGCGCGCGGCGTCTCCGCCCTACTCCGCGCGGCTGCGCCACGCCGTGGGCGGGCTTGCAAAAACCATGGCGGAAGCAACGGCCATCTTCGCACCGAACGCCAATTCCTACCGGCGACTGCGCCCGGAGATGTTTGCGCCGGTGGAGCCCAACTGGGGCGCGAATCACCGTAATGTCGCGCTGCGCATTCCCGTGTCGGACGAAAAGAACCTGAGGATCGAACACCGCACCTCCGGTGCCGATGCGAACCCTTACCTTGTGACGGCCGCCATCCTTGCCGGCGTCCACTATGGCCTGAAGAATCGCTGCGATCCGGGCAAGATGGTGCAGGAAGGCGAAATCATCGAACTGAAGCGCAAGCTTCCGAACCGTTGGGACGGCGCTATCGACAAATTCTCGCGCGGCAGGATCCTGCCCGGCTATCTCGGCGCTGAGTACTGCAAGGCTTACGCCCTCAACCGGCGCGACGAGGCCCGCCGCTTTCACAACACCGTCAGCAACGTCGACTTCGACTGGTACCTCCGCGCGGTGTAGAGCGCGCATTGCGCGCGATGCCACGATCGGCTTTGTGGGCATCGCGCGCAATGCGCGCTCCTACAGTCGATCCGATCGCGGTGGTCAGGATTAGTGGGCGCGCGCGAGGTCGGCCTCGATATGACGGCCAGCCAGCAGGTAGTGCAGTGCGGCCCAAGGGCCTGTCACGGCGCCAACGATCAGCAGGCTGTAACGCAGCGATTCATTGCCGAACGGGCTTGCCAGCACATCGCTGAGGAAGCCGGCCGCCTGCGGTCCGAGGGCCAGCCCGATGATATTCAGGATGAACAGCAAGAGTGCCGACGCGACGGCGCGCATGCGCAAGCCCGCCAGTCCCTGCACCTGGGCGAACGTGGCCGCGAGATAAACGTTTGCGAAAATTGACGGGACGACAAAGAACGCGAGCGACCAGTACTCGCCGGGGGCGAGGTACACGAAGAAACTGAACAGCCAGCCGACCATCAGCGCACCGGCGATCCCCCGCAGCGCCCAGCGGACACCGAAACGGCCAAGGCGATCGGCGAACCAGCCGCCGCCCGCAAAGCCGATGCCGCCGGCAATTCCCAGTATGGGTCCCAACCAGATGCCGATCTCGGCCAGGTCCATGCCGTGGCTGCGGTAAAGGAACATCGGAAAAAAGCTCACCACGGCGTAGCCGTTGAAAGAGGCGATGCCGGAGCCCAGTGCCAGGTGCAGGAACGAGCGGCGCGAGAACAGGTACCGGGCCACCGCCAGGATAGCGGGACGCGACCGGTCGTCCGCCCGGCCTTCCGACTGCCCGCGCGCCGGCTCGTCAATCGTGAAGCGTACCAGCAGGGCGAGCACGAGACCGGGTACCCCGACGATGAAGAAGGCTTCGCGCCAGCCGACATTCTCCGCTACCCAGCCGCCGGCAAGATAAGCGAGCATGATGCCGGCCGAAATACCAAGGGAGTAGATGCCCATGGCGGTTGAGCGCTGCGCCGGCGCATACAGGTCCGCGATCATCGAGTGCGCCGGCGGGCTGCAACCGGCTTCGCCTATGCCAACGCCGATGCGCGCCAGCGCGAGCTGCGTCACGTTTACCGCCGCGCCCGATAGCGCCGTCATGCCGCTCCAGATGCTCAACGCCAGCGCAATGAGGTTGCGCCGGTTCCAGCGATCCGCGAGCAACGCGATCGGAATGCCGAGAATTGCGTAGAACAGGGCAAAAGCCGACCCTGTCAGGAACCCGAGCACCGTATCGCTAAGCTCGAACTCCGCTTTTATTGCCGGCAGAAGGATCGCGAGAATCTGCCGGTCGATGAAATTAAACGTGTAAACGACCGTGAGCAGGCCGAGCACGTAGCGCCTGGCCGGTATGCTGCTCGCCCGTGTCTCCGTTGCAGCTGCCTGCACGATGCTCATGGAAGCCGGGTCAGGGGAGCACTGCCCGGAGGATGTAGAAGAACACGATCGCCAGCAACGCCCCGATCGGCACGGTGACGATCCACGACGCGAATATCCGCCCGACGACGCGCAGGTCTATCGCCTCGATACCCCGGGCCATGCCAACCCCCAGGACCGCGCCGACCAGCGTGTGAGTCGTGGAGACCGGCATCCCCGTGCCGGAGGCAATGACGATGGTGCTTGCGGCCGCGAGCTCGGCGGCAAAGCCGCGGCTGGGCGTAAGCTGGGTGATCTTCTCACCCACCGTAGCAATCACGTGCCGCCCGAATGTCGCGAGGCCGACGACGATACCGACGCCGCCGAGGAGCAACACCCAGAAAGGTATCGCCGCCCGGCTGCCGACAATGCCGGTGTTCGCGACCGAGATGACCGCCGCGAGCGGGCCGATCGCGTTGGCCACGTCGTTGGAACCGTGAGCGAACGCCATCGAGCAGGCGGTGATGATCATCAGTACGCCAAAAACGCGCTCCACCGTGTAGAAGTGCTGCTTTTTCTCTATCTTGGGATCGGCCTTTATGCGCCTGATTACGGCGCCGCCGATCACGGCTATCACCAGCGCGACCAGCGTGGCCAGCACATAGCTTTGGAGCACGCTGAGATCGAGCCCGACGTGCTTCAGCCCTTTCAGCATCGTCACGAGGGCAACCGTGAATGCGGCCGCGAACATGTAGATGGGTACAAAGCGCTTTGCACGATCCAGGGGATCGGGGTGGCTGAGGATGAGCATCTGGACAGAGCCGAAAATCAGGTAGGCAAGCAGGCCCGCTACCAGCGGTGAAATCACCCAGCTCGAAACGATCTTGCCGACCGACCCCCACTGCACGGCGTCGATGCCGATGCCGACGGCGGCGAACCCGACGATGGAGCCGACGATCGAGTGCGTGGTCGATACGGGCCAGCCTTTCCTCGACGCGATCAGCAGCCAGGTACCCGCCGCCAGCAATGAAGCCAGCATGCCGTAGATCAACAATAGCGGCGCATCGCGAATGACTTCCGTCTCGACAATTCCCTTGCGGATGGTCGACGTTACCTCGCCGCCGGCCAGCACCGCCCCAAGAAACTCGAACACGCCCGCAACGAGTAGCGCCTTGCGGATAGTAAGGGCTTTGGAACCGACCGAGGTCGCCATCGCGTTGGCGACATCGTTGGCGCCGATCCCCCAAGCCATGAACAAACCGAATATCACCGCCAGGGTGACATAGACGAGCTCTGCTTCCATTCAATTCCCCGCGGGTCTTCTTCGCGTTCTTGTCTTGAGCGAGACGGGCTTCAGTGGGAAAGCAGCAATTCAAGGCGGCGCCCCACGCGTTCCGCCATGTCCGCTATCTCACCGGTCAATTCGATGACGCGGTAAAGAAAGATCACGTGCACCGGGTCAAGGTCGCGCTCGACCGCGAACAGCTCGGCGCGCAGCCGTGCCTGCAGATCATCCGTTTCCGTTTCGATCCGGTCGAGTTCCTCGATGAGTTTCGAGACCAGCGTTACCTCCGCACCCCGAAAGCCGGTCGTGAACAGTTCATCCAGCTCACGGACACTCTTGCGGGCCTGCTTCGCGGCGTCCACGCAGCGTTGCACGAACTCGACGAAGCGCGCCGCAATGGGCGCGGGTATCTCCATCTTGCGGCCGAGAATCAGGCCCGAGACGTCCTTGGCACGGTTGGCCATCTTGTCCTGCACGAGCAGCAGTTCCAGCAGATCCTCCCGCGGGACCGGCATGAACAGGCTTTTCGGCAGGTGGATACGGATCTGCTTCTTCAGATCGTCCGCTTCGTTCTCGAGCGCCTCTATGGTGGCGCGGATCGCGCGGGCCTCGTCCCAGTCGCCCGCGACCACGGCTTCGACAAAGCCCACGAGCTCCCGCGTGCATTTATAGGCGATGTCGACGTGTTTTTCGAGCGGCATCACTGGCGACGACCCGAATATGTTGGCGAGAAGATTGGCCACCACGAAACCCCTCCCTTGTTGGGACGATGCCGGCTGCGAAGCCGGCGCATGTTACCACATGCCGGTTCGCCTTCACCGCGGTGATAACATATCGATTTGGCCGGTCCGTTCCCGGACGGCGCGATGTCAGCTCGCGGCGCCGGTAAGACGGCCCCCCAGCAAGGAAAAGGGTAGCATCGTGGCCTATTGGTTGATGAAATCCGAACCGGACGCCTATAGCATCGACGATCTCCGCCGGGACCGGAAACAACCCTGGGACGGGGTCCGTAACTACCAGGCGCGTAACATGATGCGCGACGACATGCGGCCCGGCGACAAGGCGTTTTTTTATCATTCGAGCTGCGCGACGCCCGCGGTCGTCGGCATCATGAAGATCGCGAGCGAGGCCTATCCCGACCCGACGCAATTCGATCCGCGCTCCAAGTATTTCGATCCGAAGAGCACCCGGGAAAACCCGCGCTGGTTCCTGGTCGACGTCGAATTCGAACGCAAGCTCAAACGGCCCGTCACGCTCCAGGAGATCAAAAATGAGCCTTCGATGGCCGGGTTCACGCTGATCCGCCGCGGCAACCGGCTATCGGTGTTTCCGGTCAGCAAGGAACACTGGCGCGCCGTGCTCGCGCTGGAGTGACCTGAAACACCCGCGCCGCGCGCCCGCAAACCTTGTCAAAGCGCAGGATCGCCCGCTCGGGGCGTCCCGACCACGGTCCCGGTCGCATTACATTATGTCAATTGATGGTCGCGGGTATGCGACGTCGTGCCCACTTGCGAGGCGATTGCGACCCTGTACAATGTTGCGCGGGGGCTGGGCTTAAAAAGACCCAACTAAAGGAAAGCTCATGACCCCTTTCAATGCTTTGCGCTATACCTGCGCCTGCTGCAAATCCTTCCGCCTTGTGCGGAGGGTTTTTCCGGGCAACTTCCCCTTCTTGCTTCTCGCCCTGTTCGTCTCCGTGCCCGCGCTCGCCGTCGAAGGCACCGATGTTTCGACGGACGAGATGTATTCCGACGATGTGACCCTGACGACGTTCGATGGCCAGCCGCTGGACATCAACCTGGACGGATTCGTCGACCTGGCGGTGGGCGTAAACGACGGCGCCCTCGCAAGCCGCTACTATCTCGGGAACGGGGACGGGACTTTCGCCGCGACGCCGGTGCTATTGGACAATCGCGCGGCGTCGGAAATCCTGGCCGCCGACGTCAATGGCGATACCTTCATTGACCTGATCCAGGGTGCGCGCGACCTGCACAGCCGCCTGTATCTCGGTAACGGAGCCGGCGGCGTCGGCAACCCCTTCGACATACTGGATACCAATCGCGTGCTGGCCGTCGCCGTGGGCGACCTGGACGGCGATGGCGACCTCGATCTCGTAACCGGCAACGGCCAGCAGGGCGGTGAACCGGGGACGACTCCGCTGCAGGTGAACCGCTTTTACCTGAACGGCCTCGTTCCGGATGGAACCCCGGCGTTCACCGGCTCGGACATTGCCGCGGACATGGACGACACGCGTTCGATTGCGTTGGCGGACATGGACGGCGACGGCGACCTGGACGTAATCACCGGAAACGACGAGACCACGCCGGGCAGCAACGAGATCTACATGAACCGGTTCATCCCGAGCGGCACGGTGTCCTTCGCCGACGATGACCTGTTCTTCGGCCCACCGGACGACCAGACATCAAAAATCCTGGTCGGCGACCTCAACAGCGACGGTCAACCGGATATCGTGGTATTGAACTTCGTCTCCGACCTGAGTCCCGGGATCAACCGGTTTTTCCTGAACGACACGGCAGCCAACGGCACGTTCACACTGGGCGAAGCCATCGACGTCAGCCCCGATACCAATTCCTCGAGCGGTGGCGCCCTCGCGGATTTTGACGGCGACGGCGACCTGGATATCGCCGTCTCCAACGTGCTGGGCGGCACTACGGCGCGTAACAGGCTGTATCTCAACCAGTGGATCGAATCCGGCGAAACGGAGGTCACGTTCATCGGCTCCGACATCTCTACCGACGAGCACCAGACGCGCGAACTGGCCGCCGGCGACATCGACAACGATGGCGATATCGACATCATCGCCGGCAACCAGCCACTGGACCTGGACAAGGACGGGGTAATCGACGTGCCGGGCCGCGACCGGGTCTATCTCAACAACGGCACCGAAGCGCCATTCACGAATGCCGAGATCCCGTCGTTTACCAGCACACCGGTGACGGAGGCAACCGTCGACGTCGCCTACGTATACGACGTCACGGCCACCGATCCCGAAAGCGAGCCGGTGACGATCGCGGCGCCGACGCTGCCGGCATGGCTAACCTTCACCGACAACGGCGACGGCACCGCGACATTGACCGGAACGCCCACGGCCAGCGAGGTTGGCGAGCATGCGGTCTCGCTCCAGGTTTCCGACGGCAGCAATTCCGCGGACCAGGACTTCACGATAACGGTCAACGAGGCCGCGGCGGTCAACACGCCGCCCGAATTCACCAGCACGGCTGTCACATCGGCGACCGAGGGTGAGGCCTACAGCTACGCCGTTACGGCGTCCGACGCAGACGGCGATGCGCTCACGCTAACGGCGACGGCGCCCGGCTGGCTCACGTTCACGGACAACGGCGACGGCACGGCCACGCTTTCCGGTACGCCGGGCGCCGCCGATACGGGTGAGCACGAAGTATCGCTGCAGGCGTCGGACGGCACCGATACCGCGGGACAGGATTTCACCGTAACCGTCAAAGCCGCGGCCAGCTCGCCGCCGCCGCCACCTCCGCCCGGCAGCGATACGGACAGCGGCGGCGGCGGATCGTTCGGTGCCCTCTTCCTGCTCGCTTTCGCCGGGCTGGCCGCGGCGTTGAGGTGCCGGCGCGCCGCCTGAGCGCCGTTTTGGCGCGGCACCGGAACCTCCGGGCGCGGAGGTTCCGGTGCTTCCCGCCGGACGCGGCCTGGCAGGCCGGGCGTTCCGGGGCGGGTTTCCCGCATTGCCGGGAAAACGCGTAGCGTTATCCCTGGCGCCTCCAACGAACGGCACATATGAGTCACGCAGGCAAAGACACTCGCGGAGATGCCGGGCGGCAGCGCCTGGATGAGGGCCGCTTTATCCGCGACCACCTGTTCGGCGGCGACCGGTCGTCCTTTGCCCGCTACACCGACCTTGCCTTTGCTTCGTTCAGCTGGCCGAAGCTGATCCGGTATGAGCTGCTCACCCTGTTTGTAGGCCCGATTCCGGGAGCGCTCGGGCTCACGCTGCGCAAATGGCTGTTTCCCGGCCTGTTCCGCGCCACCGGACGCAACGTCATCTTCGGAGAGGGCCTGACATTACGGCACGCGGACCGGATAACCCTGGGTGACGGCGTGGTCCTCGACCAGGATTGCCTGCTGGATGCCCGCGGTGCCGGTGACGCCGGTATCGTCGTAGGCGATCGCGTGATCGTAAGCCACGGTGCTGCCATACAGGCCAAGGTCGGGCACATCGAAATCGGCGCGGACTGCAACATCGGCGCCCACGTCGCCATCGTGGCGCAGGGACCCATCATCATCGAAGACAACGTTTCGATCGCCGGCAATGCGATGATCGCGGGCGGCCGTTACGTCGTGGAGCTCGAGGGCGAGGCTCGTGAGCGCTTCACGAGCGGATCGATCCACGTAGGGCGCAACGTTCGGGTCGGTATGGGCGCGATCGTGCAGGATGGCGTGCGCATAGGCGAGAACGCGATCGTCGCGCCCGGCTCGGTCGTGTTCGAAAATGTCGCCGCTAACTCGATCGTGTGGGGCAATCCCGCCCGCCCGGTGCGCGGCCGCACGGCACCCGGCGATGCCGGGGCGGGCGCACAGGCGAAGGCCGCGGCCGGGACGGCAAAGCAACCCGGCCGCGAAATCGTCCGCGTACGGCAGCAGGTCTGCGATTACCTGCAAGAGGACCTGTTCATCGAGTTCGGGGCGGGCGATTACAGCACCGACGAGTCGCTTATCGACGCCGGTGTTCTCGATTCATTGGCGCTGGTGCGCCTTTCGCTCTGGTTGGAGCAGCGCTTCGGCATCGACGTCGATCTCGCCAGCCTCGACGCGTCCGTCATCGGTTCGGTGGACAACATCGTTACGTACATCGACCAGAACACTGCACCATGACGACGATCCCCGTGTTCCGCCAGGTACTCGCGCACGCGGACCGTCCGGACGCGGCCGCCAGGACGGCGCTCGTGTGCGGTGAACGGTCGCTGTCGTACGCTCTGCTGGGAGCTGCCGTGAGGAACCGCGCGGCCGTCCTCGCTGGCAGGTTCGGGCTCGGTCCCGGCGAGCGTGCCGTCCTGGTGGCGGAGTCGACCGCCGGTTTCATCGTCACCTACCTCGCCGTTCACAGTCTCGGGGCCGTGTGCGTGCCGGTGGACCCGCGCATACCGCCCGCACGGCTGACCGGCCTCCTGCGGCGCCTCGAGCCGCGCGCGGTGATCTCGGGCGCGGAGTCCGCCGCCAACCTGCCCGCCGAGGCCCGTTATGAAGAGCTCGAGGGGGAAGCCGCCGCGCCGGCACCGGAGGTGGATATCGCGCCGGAGCAGCAGGCGGACATCCTGTTCACTACCGGGACGGCCTCGGAGCCCAAGGGCGTCATGCTGAGGCATGCCGCGCTGGCAACCGCCTGCGCCCATATCAACCGCTTCATCGGAACTCGCGCCGACGCCGTCGAGGTGCTGCCGCTTTCGCTCGCGCATTCGTTCGGGCTCGGCCGGATGCGCTGCGTGCTGTCACTGGGCGCGACGCTGGTGCTCGTGCCGGGTTTCGTGCATGCCGCGGGTATAGGGCGCGCGCTGGTGGAGCATCGCGCAACGGGATTTTCATCAGTGCCGGCCGGGCTGGCGATCCTGCTCACGGAAGGAGACGTGCTCGAGGCATGCGCGGAGCGGCTCGAGTACGTCGAGATCGGCAGCTCGGCCATGCCGCTGGAGCACAAGCGCCGCTTGATGGAGTTGCTGCCGCACACCCGCCTCTGCATGCATTACGGCTTGACCGAAGCGAGCCGTTCGGCCTTTCTCGAGTTCCACGCCGACCGCGACAGGCTCGATTCGATCGGCCGGCCGAGTCCCGGCGTGCGTTTGCGCATCGTGGACGAGGCAGGCGAACCGGCCGCGCCAGGTGCCGTGGGGCAGATCGAGATCAGCGGCGGTCACCTGATGAGCGGATACCGGGATGACCCGGAGCTGACCGGCAAGACCCTGCACGGCGGCTGGCTCCGCAGCGGCGATTGCGGACGCGAGGACCCCGACGGCTACTTCTACCTGGAGGCACGTGCCGACGACGTCATCAACATTGGCGGCCGCAAGGTGCTGCCGCGGGAAATCGAGGAGATCCTGAACGAGCATCCCGCAGTCGCCGAGTGCGCTTGCGCCGGCCTTCCGGATCCGCAGGGGCTGGCCGGCGAAATCATCGCGGTCTGGATCGTCCCGAAAGTGGCGGCCGCCGAGCGCCCGCCCTTCTCGGAGCTCGCGAAGCTCCTCCGGCGGAAACTGGAGCCGTACAAGACGCCACGGCAGTTCCACTGGACGGACCAGCTTCCCCGGTCGTCCAGCGGGAAGCTCCAGCGCCGCCGGCTGCGCGAGCTGACCTAGGGCTATTGTAGGAGCCCGCCATGCGGGCGACCGGCACAAGACAATCCCCCGCAGGAGCCCGCCATGCGGGCGAATTTTATTCGACGGAGGCTAAAATAGACGTCCCGATGATCGCCAAAACGCCTCTTGGTAAAAAGTCTGCCTGGCCGGAGCGGTACGCGCCGGAGGTGCTGTGCGCGGTACCGCGTCGCGAGAGCCGCGACGCACTCGGCCTGCGCGCGCCGTTGCCGTTTCGCGGCGAAGACCTGTGGAACGCCTGGGAGCTCAGCTGGCTCGATCCGGGTGGCAAGCCGGTTGCCGCTACCGGGGTGTTCCGGGTGCCCGCGACGTCCGACAACATCGTCGAGTCGAAGTCACTCAAGCTGTACCTGGGGTCGCTGGCGATGAGCCGGTTTGAATCCGCAGGGGCCGTGGCCTCGCGCATCGCCGGCGATCTTTCGCAAGTCGCCGGGTGCCCGGTCACCGCCGCCGTTTATCCCGCGGCTTCGTGGCCCACCGGCGCCTTCACGGACCTGCCGGGCGAGTGCATCGACGATCTCGACGCGGCTTGCAGCACCGCCGAGGTCGACCCTTCGCTGCTTGCGACGACGGGCGGCGGCAGCGTGGCCGAGGAATTGCATTCACACCTGCTGCGCAGCAATTGCCCGGTGACCAACCAGCCGGACACGGGCAGCCTTCTCGTCCGCTACCGCGGCGCGCCGATCGACCGGCGCGGCCTGTTGCGCTACCTGGTTTCCTACCGGCGCCACTGCGCATTTCACGAAAGCTGCGTGGAGAGGATCTTCGTCGACATCAAGGCACGCTGCGCTCCGGAGCGATTGACGGTGTATGCGCGCTACAATCGGCGGGGTGGGCTGGATATCAACCCGTTCCGGTCGGATTTCGAGGATACCGCGGAGAACCTGCGCCTCTGGCGACAATAAGCGGCGCCGGTCGCTGCTTACTGCTTACGAGGTGTCTTCGAGGTCTTCGGGGTCGAACCGGTGGCCCCACTCGCGCTTGGCTTTCAGATAGGCGCGGTTCCTGTCGGTCACCCCCAGCAGGTGCTTGACGGGCGTGATGTTGCGCACGCCGAAACGCTCGAGGTCGGCGACTTTCTTGGGATTGTTGGTGAGCAGGCGAAACGGCCTGTCGGCGAGGAAATACTTCAGGAGCGATGCCGCATCGCTGAAGTCGCGCGAATCGTCAGGCAGGCCGAGCGTGCGGTTCGCCTGGTAGGTGTTCTCGCCGGCATCCTGCAGCACGTAGGTCGCGGCCTTTGCCCACAAGCCGATGCCCCTGCCCTCGTGACCGGCCATGTAGATCATGAGCCCGCCGCCCGGCTCGTCGCCGATACGCTCCAGTGCGCCAAGAAACTGCGGGCCGCATTCGCAGCGCTCCGAGCCGAACACGTCGCCGGTAAGGCAGCTCGAATGCACGCGCACGAGCGGGTTGGTCCAGGACTCGGGCCGGCCGAGCACCAGCACGCTGTTCACGGCCATCGAGGACGCCAGGATGGCGAACGACTGGTGGCCGCCGCGCTCGCGCAAATCTTCCGCCAGTTCCTCCACCTTCGTCAGCTCGGTGTGCCGCACGCTGGCGTACCAGTCGATCTGGAAGCGGCGGCCATTGCGCGCGAGCGGCAGCGGGATGGGACCGAGGATGCTGAGCGCTTTCCCGCCGGGCGGGAGCGGCGCGTCCGGCGCGGCCGGCCGGCCGTTGGCATCGATGCGGACGAGCTTGCCCTCGGCAACGAGACGCTCGCGGACGGTAGGGTCGAGGTAGGTGAACATGCAGGAAGCGAAGCCTACCATTGTCGGCAGCTCGCCGTCCTTGCTCTTGCTGACCGACGGGTCAGCAACTATACTTGATGACCCATCGGTCAGCACGAGGTACGGCATGTCCCGCCCCCGGTTTCGCCGCCGCAAGGAGGATCGCCCCGAGGAAATCACCCGGGCCGCCTTCGAGGCTTTCGCGGAGAACGGCTATTCCGCCACGCGCGTCACCGACGTCGCGAAGCGGGCCGGCGTGAGCAAGGGGCTGCTCTACCTCTACTTCCGTACCAAGGAAGAGCTGTTCAAGGCGGTCGTCAAGAGCGTGGTGACGCCGCGCCTGGATGCGCTGCTGCAAGCGATTGATGAAACGGAGCTTTCTGCCGAGGCCTACCTGCGTGGGCCGTTCCTCGATTTCGCGCGCAAGCTGCCGCGATCGCGCGCCCGGTTGCTGGTCCGGCTGTTGATCGCGGAAGGGCCGAAGCATCCGGACCTCATGGCGTGGTACTGGGAAAACGTGGTGGCGCACGGGCTGGCCGCGGTGCGCACACTCGTCCGTCGAGGCGTCGCCGCCGGCGAATTCCGCCCATCCGCGCTGGAGGAATTTCCGCACCTGCTGGTCGCCCCCGTCCTGTTTTCCGCCGCCTGGGTAAGCGTGTTCGAGCCACAGCACAAGCTTGACACCGATCGCTTCATCGAAGCGCATATCGACTTCCTGCTCCAGGCGATCCGGGTGCCGGACAGCGAACGAGGCGAAGAAGGCAGGGCCGGTACCTGATGCGGCGGCGAACGATGCGGAACCTGCACCTGTGCCTTTGGCTGCCGCTCGGTCTCATCGCAGCCTGCGACATTGAAAATGACCCCAATCGCGTCGTCGGCTACCTGGAATCGGACCGGGTGGAAATCGCTGCGACCTTCGACGAGCCGATTGCGCGCATACCGGTGGTCGAAGGCCAGGCAGTCGGCAAAGGCGAACTGCTGCTGCAGCAGGACGACTCGCGCATCAAGGCACGTATTGCCGAAGCGCGGGCCATGCTCGCGCAGGCAGAGGCGCGTCTTGACGAGCTCGTCCGCGGGCCGCGCCGGGAACAGATCGCCGCGGCGCGCGCCAACGTGGCAGCGGCCGAGCAGCAGCTCCGCCTGCTGACGCGCGATCATGAACGCGCGCTGCGCGTGTTCGAGCAGGACCTCGCCTCGCGCGAGGCACTCGACCGGGCGACAACCGCCCTCGAGGTCGGCCGCGCGGAACTCGAAGCTCGCGCGGCGAACCTCAGCGAACTGCTGGAAGGCACGACGATAGAGGAGCTGCGACAGGCCGAGGCGGCAACCGATGCCGCCGCGGCGCGGCTGACGCAGCTAGAGGTGGACCTCCAGCGGCACAGCGCCTACGCCCCGGCGGACGGCGTAATCGACAGCATCCTGTTCGAGCCCGGCGAGCGCCCCAGGGCCGGCGAGCCGATGCTGGTGCTGCTCGCCGGCGACCAGCCGCATGCCCGCATCTACGTGCCGGAATCCATCCGCGTAGCGGTCGCCTCCGGCACGCCGGCGCGCCTGCTCGTCGACGGCCTCGACGAACCGCTACGGGGACGCGTGCGCTGGGTAGCCAGCAACGCCGCTTTCACGCCCTATTTCGCGCTCACCGAACGCGACAGGGGTCGCTTGAGCTTCGCCGCGGAAGTCGATATCGCGGGCCTGGAGCGGCGACTGCCGGACGGCGTGCCGGTCGAGGTAATCCTGCTCATCCACGGAGACGATCGCCCGTGAGACGGACTCCGGCGGGGCGGGTCGAGGTCGCCTGCGCAGGAGTTCGCCTCGCGGGCGAAGGGGCCCGGTGACGAGCGGGCGGCCGATCGTGCCGGAAGCCCGGCAGCTGGCGATCCGGGCGCGCGGCCTTTCGAAGCGGTTCGGCGATGTGCAGGCGGTGAGCGACCTCGATCTCGACGTGCCCCGCGGCGTGATCTACGGCTTTCTCGGCCCTAACGGTTCCGGCAAGTCCACGACTATCCGCATGCTGTGCGGACTGCTCACACCCACCGAGGGCAGCGCCACGGTCCTGGGGCTCGAGGTGCCCCGCGATGCCGCGGCGCTCAAGCCGAAGATCGGCTACATGACGCAGAGCTTTTCGCTGTACACCGACCTGACGGTGCGCGAGAACCTGGGATTCCTGGCCGATATCTATGCTTATCCGCGCGCGGCGCGCGCCGCACGCCTGGAGGAGCTCCTCGCCGACTACGATCTCGAGGCGCAGGCGAAGCAGCTCGCCGGCACCTTGAGCGGCGGCCAGCGGCAACGGCTGGCGCTTGCGGGCGCGGTGCTGCACCGGCCCGAGCTGCTGCTGCTCGACGAGCCGACCAGCGCCGTCGACCCGAAAAGCCGGCGGGATTTCTGGGCCAGGCTATTCGAGCTTTCCGTAGGCGGCACGACCATCCTCGTCTCGACGCACTACATGGATGAAGCGGAACGCTGCCATCGCCTCGCCATCCTCGATCGCGGTATGAAAGTGGCCGATGATGCGCCGCTGACCCTGCAGGAGAACATCGGCATGAGCGTGATCGAAATCCGCGGGGAGCCCGATCGCGCGCGGGAGCTCCTGCACGACCTGCCTTTCACCGCCAGCGTGACGCAGCTCGGGACGCGCCTGCGGGTCCTGGTCCCGCGGGACGTTCCGGCCCCCCTGCACGCGGTGCAGGCCGCGCTCGCCGACGCCGGCATCGACGCCGACAGCCGTCTCACCGGCGCGTCCCTTGAGGACGTGTTCGTTGCCGCTACCCAGGGAATTGGAGACAGGGAGGCGCGCGCGTGAGACTGCTGCTCCGGCCCGGTGCGGTGATGCGCAAGGAGCTGCGGCAGCTCAGCCGGGACCGCATCACCTTCGCCATGATCGTCGGACTCCCGGTGATCCAGATCCTCCTGTTCGGCTACGCGATCAACACCGACGTCCGGCACCTCGATGCAGCCGTATCCGACCAGGCGCAAACGCACCTGTCGCGGCAGTTCGTCGCGGCGCTGCGCGAGACCCAGGTGCTCGAGATCGGCCGCTCCGTTCGAACGGCCGGGGAGCTCGAAGCGCTGCTGCGCTCCGGCGATATTTCGGTGGGCATCTACATCCCGCGGGATTTTGACCGGCGCGTAATCGATCCGAAGCGGCCGGCGGCCCACCTCCTGGTGGACGGCGCCGACCCGACTATCCTCGGTGTCGCGGAGCGGCTCACGGCAATGCCTGTCTCGTTCGACCAGCCGTACGCCCTCACCGACGCGCCTCGCCAGCTGGCCGTGCGCGCGTACTACAACCCGGAGCGGCGGACACCCGTCAACATCATTCCCGGACTCATCGGCGTCATCCTCACGTTCACCATGCTGCTGTTCACGGCCGTATCGATCGTGCGCGAGCGCGAGCGCGGCAACCTCGAGCTGCTGATCAACACACCGGTCACAACGGCACAGTTGATGATCGGCAAGATCGTGCCCTACATCGGTATCGGGCTCATACAGCTTGCCCTCATCGTCTGGGTAAGCCAGCTCCTGTTCGACGTTCCGGTTCGTGGCAGCATGCTGGCGCTGTACGCCGCGGCTGCCGTGTTCATTGCCGCCAACCTGGCACTCGGACTGTTCGTGTCCACCATTGCCAAAACCCAGTTCCAGGCCATCCAGGTGACTATTTTCATTCTCCTGCCCTCGATCCTGCTCTCCGGATTCGTGTTCCCGTTCGCCGGGATGCCGCTTTTCGCGCAATACCTCGGCGAGGCCCTGCCGATCACGCATTTCATCCGGCTGTGCCGCGGCATCATGCTCCGCGAGGCCTCGCTCGCCGACATGGGCGACGAGCTCCTGGTGCTCACGGTATTCGCCGCCGCGGCACTGACGGCAGCGGTGCTGCGATTTTCGCGGCGACTGGATTGAAGCCGGCTTACACCGCATCTGCTAAGATTCTCGCTGAACCGTGCCCTGCGGGAACCTCCATGCGGGCGATGACATCGCGGTAGCGCCATTACCGGCCGCCGTCTCGCCCCGCGGTCGGTTGCCGCAGGGGCCGGCTCGCTTTCTCTCGTACTCCGTGCAGGTGCCCCATGCGCGAAATCTCGCAGATACTCGCCGTCATCGACCCGGCCACCGAGACGCAGCCGGCGCTGGAGCGGGCCGCGTACATGGCCCGCAACACCGGCGCCGAGCTGGAGCTTTTCATCTGCTATTACAACGAGTACCTGACGCGCGAGTGGCTGTTCGATGCGCCGTCCCTGGAGGCGACCCGCAAGGAGCTCACCGAAGGGCAGGAAAAATACCTGGAGGCGCTCGCGGCGCCGCTGCGGAGTAGCGGTCTCAAAGTCCGCACGAGCGTTCTCTGGGACCGCCCCCTGCACAGCGGCATTGCCCGTCACGCCGCGGCCATCGGTGCCGACCTGGTATTCAAGGACACACACCGCCAGTCCGCCTTATCCCGGGCGCTGTTCACCAACACGGACTGGAACCTGATCCGCACCTGCGCATCGCCGCTGTGGCTGGTGAAACCCGGCCCGTGGCCCGACAAGCCGGTCGTCATTGCCGCGATCGACCCGATGAGCGAGCACGACAAGCCCGCTGCCCTGGACGACGACATCCTCGTGCATGCCACGGCCATG
The DNA here is from genome assembly GCA_964607425.1 of uncultured Woeseiaceae bacterium. GTDB lineage: Bacteria > Pseudomonadota > Gammaproteobacteria > Steroidobacterales > Woeseiaceae > IDS-8. The sequence goes on along the minus strand of CAZSKQ010000003.1, from coordinate 13,859 downwards.
GCGAAAGCGACCGGCGGCGAGGTGCACGCATTTCACGCCTACGACCCGCGGCTCGCGGTATCGGCAGCGGCAACCAACGCGTACATTCCGGCGTCGCTGCCGCTGGATGAGATCTCGGAACGCATGCGCGAGCGGCACAAGGCGCGCTTCGACGAGATCATCGGCTTTCACGGTATCGGGACGGGGCGGGCCCACCTCGTTGAAGGCGCTCCGCACGAGGAGTTGCCGGAGCTCGCCGGCAAGCTCGATGCCGCGCTGGTGGTGATGGGCGCCGTGGCGAGGGGCCGGCTGGAACGCCTGTTCATCGGCTCGACCGCCGAGCGGACGCTGGAGCACCTGCCCTGCGATCTCCTGATCATCAAGCCGCCGTGGTTCGGCGCCCTGGAGGACTGAAACCCGGTACGATCGAGTCGTGTCCCGCCTTCGCCCGTGCACGGCTGCAAGGCATGCCCGGTACCAGCCGGATGCTATCCGCCCCAGGCGCCGTAGAACATCCGTAAGGACACGAGAAGCAGGAACACTCCGAACAGCAGGCCGAGCCGGCGCTTCGACAAGCTGTGCGCGATCCGGGCACCCAGCGGCGCCGTGAGAAACGTCGCCGGCGCGATGCAGGCGAAACCGACGAGGTTGACGTAGCCGAGGCTCCCGGGCGGCAGCCGCGGGTCGCCGAGCCCGGCCAGGATAAAGCCGGCGGTGCCCGGGATGCTGATGACGAGGCCGAACAGCGCCGCCGTGCCCACCGCGCGATGAATCGGCTCGTTGAACAGGGTCAGCGCCGCGACGCTCAGGGTGCCGCCGCCGACCCCCATCATGGTGGACAGGGCGCCTATCCCCGCGGGAATCACGGATACGAGCGGCCCGCGCGGCACTTCCGGCGCCAGCACCGTGCCCTGAAGCGGCAGGATCATCCTGACCGCGATGATCAGCGCCGTCACCGCGAATACCAGCGCCAGCGTGCGGCTATGCACCTGCGCCGCGATCAGCGTGCCGGCCACCGATCCCAGCAGCACGAATATCGCCCAGCGCCTGACCAGCGCCACGTCGACGGACTGCCGCCGATGATGGGCGCGCGAGGACGAAATCGAGGTAGGGATAATGGTCGCGAGTGAAGTGGCCACGGCGACGTGCATCCGGATTGCGGCGTCCACCCCGAGGTACGCCAGCACCGCTTCCATGACCGGCACGATGACGATACCGCCGCCGATCCCCAGCAGCCCGGCCAGGATGCCGCTGAAGCCGCCGGTGAGCAGCATCGCACCGGCGAGCAACATAAAGTCGGTCAACGGCAGCTCACTGCTCGCGGGGGCGCCGGCGGGTCTCAGCGCGACAGGTTACGGGCGTGAAACCGCAGGTGATCTTCCATGAACGTCGAAATAAAGTAGTAGCCGTGGTCGTAGCCTGCATGCCGGCGCAGCTCGAGTGCGATTCCCCGCGCCTTGCAGGCGGCTTCGAAGCGTTCCGGCAGGAGTTGCTCTTCCAGGAACTGGTCGGCAAGCCCCTGGTCGATGAGGATCGGGTGCGCCGGCGCGGCGTCGCCGATGGACTGCGCCAGGAGGGTGGCATCGTATTCACGCCAGCGGGTTTCGTCGTCGCCGAGATAGTTGCTGAACGCTTTGCGGCCCCACGGGCAATCGACGGGATTGCTGACCGGGGCAAAGGCGGACAGGCTCCGGTACCGGCCGGGGTTCTTCAGGCCGATGGTCAGCGCACCGTGACCGCCCATGGAATGCCCGAAGAGTCCCTGCCGCGCGCTGTCGCCGGGGAACTCGGCGAACACGAGCTCCGGCAGTTCCTGCGTCACATAGTCGTACATGCGATAGTGCCGCCGCCAGGGCGACTCGGTCGCGTTCAGGTAGAAGCCGGCACCGAGCCCGAAGTCGTAGGCCCCCTCCGGATCGTCCGGTACACCCTCGCCGCGGGGGCTCGTATCCGGCGCAACCAGCATCAGGCCGAGCTCGGCCGCGACCCGCTGTGCGCCGGCCTTGATCATGAACGTTTCTTCCGTGCAGGTAAGACCGGACAGCCAGGTGAGCACCGGCACCTGCTCCTGCGCCGCCTGCGCCGGCACGAACACGGAAAAGCGCATCTCGCAATCATTAACGCTCGAGCGATGGCGGTAGAACCCGACGGTACCGTTGAAACAGCTGTGTTCGCTAAGGGTCTCGATGGGCATGGATATACTCTCCGGCCGGCGGGGTGCGGCGGCTTCAGTCCTGCAGACGTTGCAGGACGAGGGTTGCGTTAGTGCCGCCGAAGCCGAAACTGTTGCTCATCACCGTGGTGAGGCCGGCGGCGTCCTGGCGTTCGGTAACGAGCGGCAGGCCTGCCATGGAGTCGTCCGGCTCAAAGACATTGATCGACGGCGCGATGAAATCTTCCTGCAGCATCAGGAGACAGTGAATCGCCTCCTGCACGCCCGTGGCGCCGAGGCTGTGACCGCCCAGCGATTTGCTGGACGCGAACCGCGGGTAGTCCTTTCCGAACACCTCGCCGATTGCCTTCAGTTCCTGGTTGTCCCCGACCGGCGTGCTCGTGCCGTGCGTATTGATGTAGTCCACCGGCGCATCGACCGACGCACATGCAAGCCGCATGCAGCGCACGGCGCCGTCGCCGGAAGGCGCGACCATGTCGTGGCCGTCCGAGGTCGCGGCGTAGCCGACGATTTCGGCGTAGATCTTCGCGCCACGGGCGCGGGCGTGCTCCAGTTCCTCGACGACGACCATGCCGCCGCCCGCGGCGATCACGAAGCCGTCGCGATTGCGGTCGTACGGCCGTGACGCTTTCGCCGGTTCATCGTTGTACCTGGTGGACAACGCGCCCATCGCGTCGAACATGGCAGCGAGCGTCCAATCCTCTTCCTCGCCTCCACCGGCGAACACCACGTCCTGCTTGTTCATCTGGATCTGTTCCATCGCCGCGCCGATGCAATGTGCGCTGGTTGCGCAGGCCGAGGTGAGGGAATAATTGACGCCCTTGATCCGGAACGGCGTGGCGAGGCAGGCGGAGACGGTGCTGCCCATGGTGCGCGGCACCATGTAGGGGCCGATCTTGCGTACGCCCTTCTCCCGCAGGAGATCCGCGCTAAGCACGATATTCGCGCTCGACGCGCCGCCCGATGCCGCTATGAGTCCGGTGCGCTCGTTGGAGACCTCCGCTTCCTGAAGGCCGGCATCCAGGATGGCGTCGCGCATGGCAACGTATGCATAGGCGGCGGCATCGCCCATGAAGCGCCGCACCTTGCGGTCGATATGCTCCGACAGGTCGATATCCACGCTGCCGCAGACCTGGCTGCGCAATCCCATTTCCCGGAACGTCTCGTTGAACCGGATGCCGGAGCGGCCCTGCCTGAGGGACTGGAGCACCGTATCGAGGGAGTTGCCGAGGCAGGAGACCACGCCCAGTCCGGTGATGACGACGCGTCGCTGGGTCACTCAGAAATCCTCGGTAGATGTGAAAACGCCGACGCGCAGGTCATCGGCCGTGTAGATCTGGCGACCGTCGACGGACACCGAGCCATCCGCGATGGCGAGCGTCAGCTTGCGCGTAATCAGGCGCTTCACGTGCAGATTGTAGATGACGAGCTTCGACGTCGGCAGGATCTGCCCGCTGAATTTGACATTGCCGACGCCGAGCGCGCGGCCACGGCCCTTGAAGCCCGCCCACACGAGATAAAAGCCGACCAGCTGCCACAGCGCGTCGAGGCCGAGGCATCCGGGCATCACGGGATCGTCGACGAAATGGCATTTGAAGAACCATAAATCGGGCACGATATCGAGCTCCGCGGCGATCTCCCCCTTGCCGTACCGCCCCCCTTCCTGGCTGATCAGCGTGACCCGGTCGGTCATTAACATATCGGGGAGCGGCAGTTTGCCGCTGTCCGGATCGAAAAGTTCGCCGCGCGCGCAGGCGAGAAGTTCGTCGCGGCTGTACGCATTCTTGCGCCCCGGTGGCAGCTGGACGCCCGATTTTCCTGTTGATGTAGTCATACATGCTCTTCTGAAGAGCGCATATCTTACAGAACGGCGCAGCAGCTTGCCCGCCCCTGTGAAATGCGGGCAGGAGCGGATAAGAACGGGGCACTTCCCATGTCCGGGAAACGGGAACCGGCCAATTTCTGCGTGGCCGTTTCCGCGCGCCGGCTCAGATGTCGTCGTAGTCCAGGACGACCTTTGGTGTCAGCGGCTTCGACTGGCAGGCAAGCACGTAGCCCCGCTCCAGCTCCCAGTCCTCGAGCGCATAGTTGACTTCCATGCGCACCTCGCCTTCCAGCACGCGGGTCCGGCAGGTAGCGCACACGCCGGCTTTGCAGGAATACGGCAGCTCGATCCCGCGCGCGGCGGCCGCGTCGACGATGTTGTCGTCCTCTGTGGTCATTTCGAAGACTTTACGGTGACCGTCCATGATTATCGTGATATCGGCGAGGTGGGCCGCGCTTTTTGCCGGCGGCGGCGGTGCGGCGAACTTGCGTTTCACCGGAGCCCCGTAGCGCTCGGTATGTACGGCGGACGCCGCGAGGCCCTCCTCCTTCAGGACCCGGCGCACGTCGTCGATCATCGTGTCCGGGCCGCAGATGAAGACGTGATCGGGTTCTACCCCCGCGCAGAACGTCCGGTAAAGCTCTCGTACCTTGCCCCCGTCGAGCCGGCCGCTGAATATCGGGAATTCCTGCTCCTCCCGGCTGAACACGAAGTACAGTTGCAGCCGCTCGGGAAACCGGTTCTTCAGCGCGTACAGGTCTTCGATGAACATGGTCGTGCGCTGCCGGCGATTGCCGTAGAAGAGGACGAAGCGGCTGTCCGGCTCCTGCTCCAGGGTGGTGCGGAGGATGGACAGCACCGGCGTAATGCCGCTGCCTGCGGCAAACGCGATGTACGTTTTCCTTGCCGCGGGGTCGATATTTACGTGGAAGCGGCCGAACGGCGGCATGGCTTCCAGGGTCGCGCCCGCGGCGAGGCCCCCGACGAACCCGGAGAAGAGGCCGCCCGGCTGCACGCGGACCCCGATCTGCAGGGGCCGCTTGCCCGGTGCGGAGCAAATGCTGTAGGTGCGCCGCAGCTTCGTGCCGTTCACGACCGCCTGGACCGGCAAGTGCTGACCGGGCAGGAACGTGAACGTTTCCTCCAGGTCCTCGGGTACCGCCAGGCTGACGCGTACGGAATCGGCGGTTTCGCGCTCTACGCGCTCGATTGTCAGGGGGTGATACTGGCGCATGCGGAGGACTTTGCCGGACAGGACACTAGATGCACTTGAAATACTCGAACGGCTCGAGACAGTCATTGCATTTGAAGGAAGCCTTGCAGGGCGTCGAGCCAAACTCGCTGACCCGCGCGGTGTCTGTCGAGGCGCAGCGCGGGCAGGCGACCGGCTGGCGGCCGGTCAGCGCGTGCTTGCCCGCGGCCAGCGCGGGCGGCGCGATGCCGTACTCGCGCAGCTTGTGCCGCCCCGCTTCGCTGATCCAGTCCGTCGTCCAGGGCGGCGACAGCACGCGCCGCACGCGGGCTTTGACGCCCTCCTCGGCCAGCCGCTCGACGATGGCGCGCTCGATCACTTCCACCGCCGGGCAGGCGGAATAAGTGGGTGCGACGAAAACCTCGACCCGCTCGGGCAGCACGTGGATATCGCGCACGACGCCGAGGTCGATCACGCTCAGCACCGGGATCTCCGGGTCGGGCACGTCTTCGAGCCAGCGGCGTATCTCGCCGGCGTCGGGCAGTACTTCTTTTAGCTGCCGGGCTTCCATGACGCTCACCAGCGCGCTCCCGGATAGGCGCGTTGCATGAATTGCATTTCGGCAAGCAGGTAACCGAAGCTCTCCGTATGCCGGCCAAGCCGGCCACCCGTGGCCATCCACGCATCATCCGGCATCGTTAGCGTGGCCTCGGCGAGCACGGCCGCGACGTTCTCACGCCACCGCGCCCGAATCTGGTCGAGAGCGGGGCCGTTGCACTCGCGTTCGAAGATCTCATCGGCGGTATCGCCTTCGAACAATTCGCCGGTAAAGCGCCAGAGATCGTCGATCGATTCCTGCATGCGCGCGTGGCTCGTATCCGTGCCGTCGCCGAGCCGCACCAGCCATTGGGTTACGTGCCGCAGGTGATAGCGGATTTCCTTGACGGCCCGCGCCGCGATTTCCGCAATGCGATGGTTGTTGCAGCTCGCCAGCGCCTCCAGCTGCAGGACGTGAAACGCTTCGAACAGGAACTGGCGCGCGACGATGTCACCGAAATGGCCGTTCGGCTGTTCAACCAGTAGCACGTTCTGGAATTCGTGGCCGTCGCGCAGGAATGCGAAGTCGTCCTCGCTCCGCCCGGCGCCTTCCAACTCGCCGGCGTAGGTGTAGAACATGCGCGCCTGCCCGATGTAATCGAGCGCGAAGTTGGCATTCGCCAGCTCTTCCTCGAGCTCCGGCGCGCGCGTGACGTACTCGGCCAGCCGTTGCCCGAGTACCAGCGCGTTGTCCCCGAGGCGCAGTGCGACACTCAGCGTAGCCTGGTCCCTGTTCACCGCTATCCTGCCTCGTACATGCAAAGGCGCAGCGAAATGGCGCAGCTGTTTGCGTGGCAGGACACTAAAGATTCTCCACGCCTTCCGGGATGTTGTAGAAGGTCGGATGGCGGTAAATCTTGTCCGCCGCCGGATCGAAAAGCTCTTCCGCGTCCGCAGGATCCGAGGCGACCAGCGCGCTCGAGCGCACGACCCAGATACTCACGCCTTCGCTGCGACGCGTATAGACATCGCGCGCGTGATCCAGCGCCATCTCGTCATCGGCGGCGTGCACACTGCCAACGTGCCGGTGGCTCAAGCCCGAGCGCGAGCGGATGAAGACCTCGTACAGCGGCCAGTTCGTCTCACTCATCCCGCAAACCTCCGGCGGCACAAATCGAGCCGCTCTCCATTGCTCATGCAGCCTTCCTCGCCGACTGCTTGTCGGCGTACGCCCGTGCCGCCTCGCGTACCCAGGCACCATCCTCGTGCGCCTGCCGCCGGCGCTCCAGGCGCTGGCGGTTGCACGGGCCATTGCCGGCGATCACGTCGTAGAACTCCTGCCAGTCGATGGCACCGAAGCGGTAGTGCCCGGTCTCTTCGTCCAGCACCAGGTCTTCATCCGGGATCTTCAAGCCGAGGAATTCCGCCTGCGGCGCCGTGATGTCCACGAATTTCTGCCGCAGCTCATCGTTCGAAAAGCGCTTGATCTTCCAGGCCATCGACTGTGCCGAATGCGTCGATTCGGCGTCGCTCGGCCCGAACATCATGAGCGAGGGCCACCACCAGCGATCAAGCGCATCCTGCGCCATCGCCTTCTGCTCTTCCGTGCCGCGGGAGAGCTCCAGCATGATCTCGAAACCCTGCCGCTGGTGAAAGCTTTCTTCCTTGCAGATGCGCACCATGGCGCGGGCGTAAGGCCCGTAGGAACAGCGGCAGATCGGGATCTGGTTTATGATCGCCGCGCCATCTACGAGCCAGCCGATAGCGCCGACGTCCGCCCAGGTGAGCGTCGGGTAATTAAAGATGCTCGAGTACTTGGCCTTGCCCGTCAATAAGTCCTCGACCATGCGGTCGCGCGAAACGCCCAGGGTCTCGGCAGCGCCGTAAAGATAAAGGCCGTGACCAGCCTCATCCTGAACCTTGGCCAGCAGGATGGCTTTGCGCCGCAGGGTCGGAGCCCGGGTGAGCCAGTTGCCTTCCGGTTGCATGCCGATGATCTCGGAATGCGCGTGTTGAGAGATCTGGCGCACGAGCGTCTTGCGATAGACCTCCGGCATGGCGTCCTTCGGTTCAATCTTCTCTTCGGCGTCGATACGTGCCTGGAAGTCCGCTAGCTGCTGCTTACTTTCCCGTACTTCGCGGATGGCGCTCTCAGCATTACCAGGTTTCTGGTCCAGGCCTTGGGTGTACACGGCTAATCCTCATTCGATCGCTTGGCAGCGTAAATATGTCACAGTTTTCGTAGTTTTTCAAATAATTGTGTATCATATCCCGATGTGCCAGCTCCGTGGTCTAAATATACCACGGTAAGGCTGAAATTGAGACACTACCGATTGCCGCGCTGTGCAAGGGGCTATAACGCGCGATCGGGAGACGGTCCGGCGTCCGCCGGAAACGCGGCAGGAAAGAATCAGCGGCTGGACGAAAGTGCGTACGGTGCCTGCCAACCGCGGAAGACCATGGGTATTCCGCGGTTGACGCACATGGAGGCCGCTATTGAACGGTTTGTAGCCCCCCTTTGATGCCTTCGTAAATCGTCGTGATCGCGAACGGCCCCTGCATGCTGCTGCCTGTCCAGTCACCATAGGGGCCCCAGTTGGCACTGCCTGCTGCGAGGCAATCCGCAGGAGATGCGCAGGAGAGACCCAGAGCATGCAGGCGCTCAACCTCAGCGATTACATATTCGATAGACTTCCGGAAGGCTTCCAGATCTCGCCTCATCGTTGCGGCATCGTCAATGAAGCCGTGACCCGGAACGTACCAGGAGACATCCATCGCCTGTGCTTTTTCGATCGCGGCAATCCATTGGACGGGATGGGCCGATCGCATCGCCGGAAACACCCCGCGCAAATAGACTTCGCCGAGAAACATTATTTTACTTTCGGGAAGGTAGGCCACCAAATCACCACCGGTATGTGCTGGCCCCAGGCTCAGGATCCTTATCTCGGTATCGCCCATATGAATCGTTCGTTCGTCGTCGACTGTCTGTGTCGGAGGAGTCTCACTGTTTGCAAGCCTCTTCTGCGATACAGGTGACGAAATGAACACTACATCGGGATACGCTGCCTTGAACGCGGCATTACCGTTGACATGATCGCCGTGATCGGATGCTACTACGACATATTTGAGCGGCTGGGAGGTCAGTTTTTGTATGTTCTCGATCATCAGCTTCGTTTGCCATACGTCGCCTTGGCCATCGACAACCATAACTCCGTTGGTAGTGATAACGATCAGGCTCACCGTCGTGAAGGCGACCCCGCCCGGAAGCGAGAGCAAGCCTTCGTAGGCATAGATGTTGGGCGCAAGCTCCTTCAATCGTGGGAAGTCGGTCACCTGCAAATCCCGAGTCGAGATGTCCGCTGGAGGTACTGTGCCCGCGCTGTCGGCGAGAGATGAAGTTGCCAGCAAACACGCGAATGCGGCGACAAAAAACGCCTTCATAGAATAGCTCCCCGTCCTCTTGAATTTATCAGGGCCGAAATAAACGCCTGCTGCGAAATTCGGCGACGACTCCACGATGGAGCCAGTTGTGACGCCGCGAGTGGCGGCAACGTTACAGCGGTCACGGCACCGCAATCGCCCACCACAAGGCGGCCGCTTCGCTCATCGGTGTGCCGAGATCCACCATGTGACTTGGATCGTCGGGCACCTCTATATCGAAAATATCGTGGCCATTCATATCTCCCGGTTCATGATCGCCATCGTAAGTCCACAGGGCGTAGCCCTGGTAAACCCACTGCCTGCTGCCATCTGGCCGCGTCGCTATATCCCAAAACCCGGAAGGTTGTGCATCCGTGTCAGCTAGAAAGGGATGCCACATTTTCCTGCACTCTGAATCACAGCGCGCATCGGTGCCTATGTCCCGACCCACCGCGGGCCGCAAAGGCTCACCGCGACGAAGAGCATGGCCCCCGGCCCCCTTGAGCATATAGCCTTCACGACGATATAACGTCATTCCCTCATTTGTCGCCAACGTTCGCCCCTTGGCCAGCGTGTCTTGCAAGCTCACTGATTCCGGCATGTAGTAGCGCTTGACGGCTGCGACGCTCATGCGTGGATCGACACCAATTCCGTTGGCGTATCCGGGAGCAAGGTCGCCCCGGTACGTATAGAGATCGCGGCCCATGAACGCCCACTGAGGGATGCCGCTGTGTTGCTCCACGATTGAAAATTCACCAAAGGCTTCGGCGGCCTGCGGCGCTCTTACCGGTATCCACTCGCGGCACGCCTCTGTCGAACAATTCGCGAACTCGCGTGCATTCTCCCTGGTGACGGCATACAGCGTGCGACCTTCGCGATTCACCAGCACAATGGCCGCTGCATCCTCGACTTCCTGCACGGACATTCCAGCAGGCAGGGCGATGTCCTCAACCGGATATGCCAACGCAGGTGCCCAGCCGGCCGGCATGGGTTCCACCTCGCTCCGATCGCAGGTAGGGAGAGCGAGATAGCAGCCACCGACCAGTTGGCCGGCACCGTTACGACGCAGGTTGCCGACATTGGCCGGACTCTGGCCCCCGACGCTGCCCGGATCCACGTCCTTTACGTATGTATAAAGCGCCTTACCTTTCAGGGCCCACTGCTTCTGGCCATCGTCGCGAATGATTACCGACCAGTCGCCAAATGGGTTGGCGTCGGCCGCGGCAAGGAATGGCTTGAACATCTCTGCGCACTCTCCGGCACACGTCGATCTGCCGAGAGGGTCCTCTTCCCTCGTATAAAGGGTGAGACCACGTAAGTCCGTGTACGCGATCTGGTCGCGCTGGTAGTTCGCCCCGGGCCCATACCCCTGCGCCCGGCCCAACGGTTGCATGGTGACGCCCAGCGGGGTTGCCAACGGAAACGTATCGGCGGGTTGGGTTTTTGCGTCGGACCTGTCGCTCACCGCCATCACGAGGAGAAGTGACGCCGCGACCGCCCCCAAGCCCAGGATGGTCCCAAGTTTCATATTTTTCTCCAGGAACTACTTCATTGCGGGTCGCTGCCACTAGCTGATGTCAGGCCAGCAGTTCAGTAAGAGGCTCGGAAGTCTTGTTCGAGAGCTCCCCCCAAGTGCCAATGGAAACTCCCAAAACCTGTTGGATTGTCAGGCCCACACGCGTAGTCGGGTCTCCTGCTTTCGCGATATGCATGCCGGTTCTGATACGTCCACCACCATCGCCAACCGTGATAATCGGCAAATCCGTCATGGTATGCGTTCGCGCATATCCGTGGTCGGTCTGCCAGAGAATCAAGGTGCGGTCCAGCAAGGTACCGTCCCCTTCACGATAGCTATCCAGCACATGGAGGAAATCTGCGAACGTTTTTGTCGCGAAATTGATAAACCAGCCAACTTCACGCTGATAGCCAAGCTCCGGATCAATCGGCTCCGAGTGCGTGAGAAAATGCCAGTCACGCACCCCGCCCGGTGTACGCAGGCCTTGGGTACCGAAGTGCACGTTTAACACGCGGGTCTGATCGCACGCAAAGGCATGTGCCATCAACGAGGAAAACAGCGAATTATTGCGCGTTACCGCCTCAGTAGCGTTGCCGACTTCTGCCTCTTCGACTGATAAAGGCATGCGGCAGGATGCAAGCGGGGTAGGCTCCTTCAGCTGCATCGCGAGTTGATGCTCGAGCTGCCGTATGGAGTCAAAGTACTGGTCCAGGCGCTCGCGATCAGAGGAACCGATGCTCTTCATTACAGCGTTGCGCTTGTCCATCACCGCAGACAACACGCTATGTCGCGCCATCACGCTTGGGTCCGGTGTGAACGTCGCGTTATTCGGGTCCGTGAAATCCGGCCCGAACAAACGACTGTACAATGCTGCCGGCGAGGGCTCCGAAGGATTGTTTGCACCGCCCGCGCGCCAGCTAAGACTGCGCCGCTCACCATCCAGCGAAACCTCTATGGACTTGAAGCGCGTCGTAGTGCCAATGACATCGGCAATCCTGGTGTCAAAGCTTGGCTCGGTGTAGCCATCCCTCGGAATGGAACCCATGGATGCTATCTGCGGGCCGTTCCGGTGCGTCTGCATCGGCCAGCCATCGAGATAGTAGTCGCACCCACTGATTATATTCATGCGATCCAGAAAAGGATCCAGCGGTTGGAGTTCGATGTTGTTACGGAAGCCTGTACCTGTCGTTTCAGGCTTCCAGCGGCCCGGATTGAAACCCAGGTTCTGGAACCAGGAACCAAACACAGTCGGCAGCGGTGCACCATTGGCCAGTGCGGTCCCATTCGTGTTCAGGAAGCAATCGAGAAACGGAAGGCCGACCGAAACCGCCATGCCGCCCATCATCCCGCGAAGAACTTGTCGCCGGCTTGTCAGTTTGTTCATGGTCATTTCGCTCACTCCATAATCAGAATGTTGAGGAACTGTCGATGTCGCGGGTGGGTTCGTGGTTGGGCGCTGCGGGCTCCGACCGCGCGCTGAGCACTGAAGGCTGTGAAACCCTGTACAGATACTCGCTTTGGGCGATCTCCTGCATCAGGGCAAGGAGACGGTAACCGCTGTCCGCGAATGCGGCACTGAGTTGCCGCACCCAGATACGCTCCCCTTCATTCATCTCCCGGCCGAGCGCACGTGCAGCGAGTTGGTTGACGAGACATGACACCGTGGCCGGGTTCTCGTGAATCGCCTCGCCCAGTCCGCTGGCATCTTCATAGGCGATGCCATCGAGCATGCCACTCGCATCGATCGGTTGACCGCCGTCGGTCGTGCGATAGCCCCCAGCGCCGTCAAAATTCTCGAGAGCCAGCCCGACAGGATCCATGATCTTGTGGCAACCCGCGCATGAGGGTTCGGTCGCGTGCACGCTCAGCAGCTCTCGCGCGGTGCTGGAGGAACCCACGCTGGCCTGCAGGAAATTGCTGAAGTCAACATCTCCGGGAGCGCCAGGCACCTTCTGGCACAATGCAATTTCGCGTACCGCCAAACCACGGATCGTCGCTGAAGCGCGCCCGGGTGGCGAATGCAAGGCCGTAAATGCTACCTGCGTCAGAATCCCGGCCCTTGGGTCATCCGCGGCAAATTCGTAGCGTTGCCACTGCTCGGGAGCGCCATTGGGTCCTGTCCTGTAGACCGGCACTCGATAGATCGCCCCCAATGTCGGGGTCATGAAGGTTTTCTTCGTCGTGTAGATGTCACGAACATCCCTGTCCTGGGTAAGCACGACGTCGATTATGGTTCGCAAAGTTTGTTCGCGGGCATCCGCGGCAACCTGTGCGTTGAACTTCGGAAAGAGCTGGAGGTCCTTTGCAAGCGTTGAGAATTCAGTGAACTGCAACTGATCGGCGAAGAAAGCCCGGATTCCTGTTTCCACCCGCGGCGACTCCAGCATCCGTTCCACCTGCTGCTTCAACCCCCGCCAGGTATGCAATTCACCTTTTTCGGCGGCCGTCAGCAGTTGTGAGTCCGGTGCGCTATTCCACAGGAAGAAGCTCAGCTGCGATGCTTTCGAATAGGCATCTAATCTGTAGGCTCCTTCGTCGTCCGGATCGGGCTCTACCCTCTGTATGCGGAACAGGAAATCGGGAGAAGACAGTATTGCCGACAGACCCAGCGCGAGGCCCCCGTAGAAGCTTTTGGTGATCCCCGCCGCTTCCGTGGCAGCCTCGACATATGACTGCAACTCCAGATCGGTGAGTGGGCGCCGATAGATCAGGCGGCCGATCTTCGCAAGAAATTCGCGGGCACATTTCTCGTCCGAAGCAGCCTCATCCGTCGGTTTGCACGGCACCAGCATATGGCGGTGGTTCTCATCCACTACCTGCTCGGCAATGGAGCGAGCCATGGCGTCGTACTGCTCCATGCTTGAAGCGGTGATGGTCTCGTGAGAAGCGCCAACCGCCAGCAGGCCTGCAATACGGCGGTCCGGCGGCAGGCGACCGCCGAGGTCGATGTCGTCACCGAACACATCGCGGATGATGTTTTCGTACTGCGACGCTGTCAGACGCCGGGTCACGGCGGGACCGTAGTCCACCGGACCGATGCCGGGCCGCATTCCCGTATATATCGCGACGGACCCGCAGACCAGCACTAATGCGCCGGCAACAGCCAGCCCCCACGCAAAGGTGCGTCGATTGAGCGTCATTCTCGTTTTTCTCCAATCCACGCTAGTTTCCACTTGAGCTGCTGCCCAGCTCCGCTACCGGGGCCACGAACGCGGGG
>CAZSKQ010000002.1:107569-109129 GCA_964607425.1 uncultured Woeseiaceae bacterium | reverse complement strand
CGAGGTCCGCCCCCGGCAGGTCCAGGCGGCGCACGCGCGCGCCGAGCGCCAGCACGAGCTTGCCGTAAGCGGTCTCGCGGCCGACCGCATCGATTACGTACTTGCCGCGCCGGTCGATCTTCGCGACGCGGGTATCGAGCCGGACGTTGATCCCTGCATTCTCGTAAAACGCGCTCGGCTTGACATAGAGGCGCTCGGCCGGCATTTCACCCGCGAGAAACTTCTTGGACAGTGGCGGCCGCTGGTAAGGCAGCCAGGATTCCTCCCCGATGAGAACGATTTCCCCGGGGAATTTCTTCTGGCACAGTGTCGCGACCACCTGCCCCGCGGCGTGACCGGCACCTGCAATGACGACTGTCGATGACATATTGGGTCCCGATAATGCCGCCGGAGCGGCGTCCGATCCAGCACAGGCGTGAACCTTTCCAGTATGTGACGCCCGCGCGGCGCGCGAAACGGCGGCACTTGCTATGTAGTGAGACCAGGCAGGAAAAAAACGATGCAAATAAAGGCGATTCGAATCCACCGCTTTGGCGGTCCCGAGGTGCTCGAGCTGGAAAGCATCGAGTTGGCGCCGCCCGCGCCGGGCGAAGCCCGCGTGCGGCACACCGCCGTCGGCCTCAACTTCATCGACACCTATCATCGCAGCGGGCTCTACCCGCTCGAGCTGCCTTCGGGTCTCGGCAGCGAGGCGGCGGGCGTGGTCGAGGCAGTCGGTGATGGCGTCACGGCCGTCGCCCCGGGCGATCGTGTCGTGTACACGGGCCGCCCGGCGGACGCCTACTCCGAGGCGCGGAACTTCCCTGCCGAGCGGCTGGTGCCGGTGCCCGCAGGCATCAGCGACGAGCAGGCGGCGGCGGTGCTGCTCAAGGGCCTGACGGCCTGGTACCTGCTGCGGCGCAGCTACCGCGTGCAGCCCGGCGATCCCATCCTGCTGTATGCCGCGGCGGGAGGCGTCGGCTCGCTCGCCAGCCAGTGGGCGAAGCATCTAGGCGCCAGGGTTATCGGCATCGTCAGCACGGAAGACAAGGCCCGGCTGGCGCGCGCGTACGGCTGCGACCATGTCCTCCTTTCCGGGGATGGCGATACCGCGGCGCGGGTGCGGGAGTTGACCGGCGGCGAGGGCGTCGCGGCCGTGTACGACTCCGTCGGGCGGGATACCTTCTTCGCCTCGCTCGATTCGCTGCGCCCGCACGGGGTCATGGTGAGCTTCGGCAACGCCTCCGGCCCGGTGGAGCCGTTCGCGCCTTCCGAGCTGGCGAAGCGGCACTCCCTCTACGTCACGCGGCCGATCCTGTTCGACTTCATTGACACGCGCGAGCGCCTGCTGGACGCCGCGGGTGAGTTGTTCGGGCTGATCGCGCGCGGCGTGCTGCAAGTCGAGGTCAACCAGCGCTACGCGCTCGCGGACGCCGCCCGGGCGCACCGGGATCTCGAGGCGCGGGCGACGACGGGCTCAACCGTCCTGCTGCCCTGACCACCCCCCGCAGGCGGGTACCCCTGTAGGAGCGCGCCATGCGCGCGAGGCCACCCAGCCCCACGACAGCATCACCGGCGGGG
>CAZSKQ010000002.1:2886-107469 GCA_964607425.1 uncultured Woeseiaceae bacterium | reverse complement strand
CGGGGGGTCGCGCGCATGGCGCGCTCCTACAAGCGCGCATTGCGCGCGAGGCCACGCAGGCCCACGACAGGATCACCGGCGGGGGTACGTATCGGCGGGGGGTCGCGCGCATGGCGCGCTCCTACATTGGTTCCGCTTCGTCGCCTTTGCGCTTCTCGACGAATTCGGTTGGGTGCGCCCGCCCGGTGGTCTTCATGGTACCTTCGACCACGGCGCCTTCCGCGACGGCTATGGCTTCGCCCGTCACGGTGCCGGTGATGCGCGCCGAGTTGACGATCTCGACGCGGCCACTCGCCTCGATGTCGCCTTCGACCGTCCCTGCGACAATGACGGACCGCGCCTTGAGCAATCCCCGCCAGACCCCTTTCCCGGTGATCGAGACCGAACCGGACAGCTCGCTGTCGCCTTCAACTTCACCGCTGATCATGAAATCGCCGATTCCGGACAGGACGCCCGTGATCTTGCAACCTTCGTTGATCAGCGTCGTCGGCCCGCTGGAACGGTCGCGGAAGCGCCGCTTTCTCCTGTCGTTCATGATCCCCCGATCCAGGCTTCGCGCCCCTAGTTTTCGCGGTAGCCGTAATTGAGCGTTTCGATGTCGGTCAGCACACCGCCTTCGAAGGTGAGCCGGCGCATGAGCCGGCTGGGCCCGAAATTATATATGAACTCGGTGACCAGCACGTGCTCGTAGAAGTTGCCGGGTTCGAAGCGCACGGCTTCGACGCCAGGCCGGCGCATCAGCTCGATCGGGGTGTAGGCGCGCACCGCGAAGCCGCGCTCCCGGGTGGCGGTCGGCTCGCCGCAGTAGGCGATGACCTCGAGCTGGAGCATGCCCTCGCGCACCAGCTTGCCCCCGCAACGAAGCGCGTGCGCCGACCCGGCAAAAAGCAGGCCGGCGACTACGCAGGCGAGGAGCGGCAATGTTCTGTTGGCTGCAATCATCGTTCGTCCACCCGCGCCGGCGGAACTCCGCTGGAACGACTCCATTCTAAAGCATGGCGCCTGAATAGCGACTGAATACCGGCCGCCGCGCGGCGGGTTTTGCCACCCTCCGTCAGCGAAGGCGTCGCGTATCGTGGGCTGCGTTGTCAGTGCGCGAGGGCCGTCTGTATAGTGAACCGACGCGTCACCCACCCGGGACGGCCGGAGGCTTCCCCTTTTGACCGGACAATTCGAAGACAGGATCACCCGGCTGGTCAACGGGAGAATCGCGCTGGCGGGCGGCCTCAAGGGCATCGAGAAGGAATCCCTGCGCGTACGCCCGGACGGGCTCCTGGCCGACACGCCGCATCCGAAGCTCCTCGGTTCCGCGTTGACGAACCGCTATATCACGACCGATTTCTCCGAAGCGCTCCTCGAATTCGTTACGCCGCCTTTCGCGGATACCATGGAGACGCTCGCCTTTCTCTGCGAAATCCACCGGTTCACGCACGAGCGGCTGGACGACGAGCTGCTCTGGCCGGCAAGCATGCCCTGCCGCATCCCGGACGAGCCGGACATACCGCTCGCGCGGTACGGGAACTCGAATGTCGGCCTCATGAAAACGATCTACCGCCGCGGGCTCGGCTATCGCTACGGTCGCAGCATGCAGACCATCGCGGGTGTGCATTTCAATTATTCGGTGCCCGAGACCTTCTGGCCGGCCTGGCAGGAGGAGGAAAGGCACCGCGGGGAGCTCAGCGCTTTTCGCTCGGCGGGTTACCTGGCGCTGGTGCGCAATTTCCGCCGTTTCGGCTGGCTGGTGCTGTACCTGTTCGGCGCCTCGCCGGCTCTGTGCCGGAGCTTTGCCGGGAGCGTGAGCCGCGACATGCAAAGCTTCAATGCGCATACCCTGTACGAGCCGTTCGGCACTTCGTTGCGTATGAGCGACCTTGGCTACAACAACCGCACCCAGGACAAGATCAATATCTCGCTGAACAGCCTCGAGGAGTACGTTGCCGACCTGGGTGCGGCGATTCGCACCCCGGAGCCTGCGTTCGAGAAAATCGGCGTCAAGGTCAACGGTGAATACCGTCAGTTGAATGCAAACCAGCTGCAGATCGAGAATGAGTATTACAGTCCGGTGCGGCCCAAACGGACGGCGTTTACCGGCGAGCGCCCCACGGCGGCGCTCGAGCGTGGCGGGATCGAATACGTCGAGATCCGCTCGCTCGACCTCGATCCTTTCGCGCCGGTCGGCATCGGCCAGGACGCCATGCGCTTCGTGGAAGCGCTACTGCTGTATTGCCTGCTCGAGGACAGCCCGCCGCTCGACGAGGCCGAGTGGGACGAGATCGCCGCGAATCACATACAGACGGCACACCGCGGCCGCGAACCGTCCCTGCAGCTGCGGCGGCGCGGGCGCGGGTTGGCGCTGGTCGACTGGGGCAGGGAAATCATCGACGGTACCGCCATGACCGCGGAACTGATCGACAGCGCCGCGGGCGGCCACGACTACACGAAAGCGGTGGCAGCCCAGCGCGCGAAGCTCGCGGACCCCGACGCAACGCCGTCGTCACGCGTGCTGGCGGAACTGGAAGCGGGCGAGGGCGGATTCTTCGAGTTCGCAATGCGGACCGCCCGCGAGCACCGCGACTATTTTCGCGCGCTCCAGCCGGGTAATCCCGAGCGGCGCCTGGAGCTGGAAGAGGAGGCGCGGAATTCCGTCAGGCGCCAACGCGAGATCGAGGCATCGGATCACATGAGCTTCGACGAGTACCTCGCGAGCTACTTCGCCGACTGAAAAAGACGCAGTTTTCCTGCCGTGGCGATGCGAACGGGTTGAATCGTGACGCCGGCACCTCCGCGGCCTTGCGAACTGTGGCCTGCTTCACATTTCGCCTATCGCGTGCCTGAGCGCCGCGGGCGTTTGACTTATTCTCGCGTTCTGGTCCGGGGAGTGAGATCGAGGCGACGGTGTTCAGGGTTTTTTATTTCGGAATCTTCTGCGGCGCCCTGGCGGCCGCCGGCCTGGCCTGGTCAGTACCGGCGGTCGACCAGCACCGGGAACCGTCGCTGATTTCGGTGGAGCCGAATGGCGGGAACCGGGAAGTCTTCCGCATCAACCTGCCCTACGACCGCATACTTGCCGGCACGGCCGGGAGCGAAACGGTGCCGCCGGGTCTCGAGTGGCCGGCGGCTGATGCGCTGGCCGGCGCGCAGGCCGAGCTGTTCAAGATTCGGGACGTGCGCGACGTCGTCATCGGGGTGGCAAGCCGCATGGCGGGCGCGGGGGCGGCGGCGGGCCCGGTAATCGAGTGGACGCTGCACCTGCCCGCGCGCGGCTCACTGTACGCCATCATGGAAGCGGCCACCGGCAGCGGCGACTACAGGAACGGCTCCCTGCGCGCGGGTACCCGCGAATTCGCCGACCTGCGAGGCACGCTGACGGAGCGCCATTTCGAGGTACGCGAAACGGCAGCCAACGGCCTCGAAGCGGTTAGCCGGATCGAGCTTGTCACGACGCTGGTGAGCAAGGTGGAGCCAGCCGAATGAAGTACGCGATTTCCTACGTGCTCGGCATGGTCCTGGGAGCGGTCCTGTTCCTGCTTGCGCTCTATCACAATCCGTTCGCGGCCGCTTCCAGCCTGTCGCCGCTCAACGTAAGCGGCCAGCCGCTGATCGACGTCAGCTTTTCGGCCGTGCCGGCCGAGTCGATCGCCTACACCAACAACGGCGAGGCGCGCACAGGTCCCCACCCCCGCGGCATTGCCGAGTTATGGGAGCCGGCGATCCGGCACACGAGCATCCTGGTCGCCATCCTGGCCGACAGCCGCGGTGCGCCGGCCGGCATCGGAGTCAAATTCAGCTCGGAATCGGAACAGACGAGGCTGCTGACATCCGAAGCCCTGGTGGACAGCGTCTGGCACGTCTACCTGCCCCAAAGCGGCACCCTGTTCATCGACCAGACTGAAAACCTGTGGAGCTATTTCCGCAATATCGTCCTGCCGGCACGCTGGAACTCGGCCGACAGCTGGCGCGGGACCTGGTCCGGGATCACGACCGTCGGGCCGGGTGCGCTCGGTACCGCCCGGGTTACCGGCGGCAGCGGACGCTTCGCCGACCTGGCAAGCGAGGCGATCGAGACCTGGCGCGCGCAGGCCTACTCCGCGGCGCAAGGCCCGGTGGCAATGACAGGCCACCTCACGATCGCCGCCTCGCAATAGCCGATCCCTGCGCGGGCTGCGGCTCGATGGCGGCGCCGCGCGACCCCGCCATGCGCCTGCGCAAACCGCCGCGCCTAGCGCCTGCGGCCCCCCGAGCGGCCGGCGGCGGGTCGCGGAGGCAGGCCGCCGAATTCCCGAAAGTGCTTCTGTCGCCCTGATACAGCGGGTAGACTAGCCCCCATCCGTGGTGGATGCTCGAGGCCAGCAATCCGGGACCGCCAGAGTCGGCCACATGGACCCTGCTGATAACACAAACAATAACAGGGGACGCAAGTCCCGGGCGTGCGACACAGTGAATCTGCTATACGCCGCGGAGTCTTATTAACGGATGACCGGCAGAATATTACCCAGGTACCTCGTTCTTGCCGCGGCGTTATCGCTGGTGGTCGTCGGGATCATGTTGTCGATCTTCTACGGCCAGTACCGCGGGCTCGCGGGCGGCATCGTCGGCGCGAGCATGGACGAGCACAACGCGAGCCTGGCCGCCAGCTTCGAGCGGCAGGCGCGCGGTGACCTGCACCGGATTGCCGACGAGCTGGCCGCACTCCCGGCGCCGAACGACCGGGCCGCGGTAGAGGTCATTCTCGAGCGTGCGGCGGCGCTGGATGACGATTTGCTCGGGTTGCGGTTCGAGGGTAGCGACGGCCTGAGGGCGGGAGCCGGCGATATCGCAGCCACCACGGGCACGGAATCACCCGAGTGGTTCGCGGACCGGCTGCACTTGACCTATGCGGTCGAACGGGACGGCGTGCAGGTGGGCCAGCTGGAGGCGGGCTTCGGCCTCGCTGGCCTGCACCGGGAAGCCGCCGCTTTCGAACAGCGCCTGCTGGACCAGGAAGCGAGCTACCGCAACCACACTTTCATCCGGATCGGCGGCGCTACCGCGCTCGCGCTGCTCTTGTGCGTGGCCGTCATCTGGAGCATCTCCCGGGCCCAGGCCCGCCGCATCCGCGAGCTCAAGGTGCAGGCCGAGAAGCTGAGCGAGGCGGATTTCGGCGAACCGCTGCAGGTCATGAAGGGGGACGAACTCGGCGACCTCGCCGAAGTGTTCAACAACATGCGCGACAAGCTGCGGCGAACCACGCTGTCCCGTGACTACGTCGACCGGGTGCTGTCCGGTATGAACGAAGCAGTCATCGTCACCAATGCGGACGGCATCATGACCCGGGTGAATGAAGCCACGGTGCGCATGCTGAACTACAGCGAGACCGAGCTGGTCGGCCAGCCGCTGGACCTGATCGTCGACAAGCAGAAGGGCGGCGAACTGGCGGTCGATTCGCCCGCCGGCATTCCGCGCGAAGCGTTTCTGTTGACGCGCAGCGGCGAATCCGTGCCGGTGTCCTACACGGGCTCGACGATCGCCGACTCCGGCCAGGACGACGGAAAGTCAGGCGACCGGATCTACGCCGCCCAGAACATCACGGAGCGCCGCCGGGCAGAACAGCGCATCCGCTATCTCGCGCGGATCGACGCGCTGACCAAGGTGCCGAACCGCATGCAGTTCCAGCACCTGCTGCAGCGGGCGATTGCCCGTGCCCGGCGCGCGCGGCGGGCCTTGTACCTCTTCTATATCGATATCGATCATTTCAAGGAGATCAACGACACTTTCGGCCACCTGGCCGGCGACACCACTCTCGAGACAGTGGCGGACCGGCTGACCTCCGCCTTGCCGGAAGACTCGGTGATCGGAAGGCTGGCGGGGGACGAGTTCGCCGTGATCGTGGACACCGACGACGAACGCGACGAGCAGAAGGCGCACCTCGACTACCTGGCACGCACACTGCTGGACCGCCTGGCCGATCCCTTCTACGTGCAGGGCCACGAGGTGTTCATGACCGCCAGCATGGGGATTGCCTGCTACCCGGACGATGCGCCGAACGTAATCGACCTGATCCGTAACGCCGACGCGGCGCTCTACCACGCGAAGAAGAACGGCGGCAACATCTATTCCTATTACGTGCCGGAAATGAACGAAGCCGCGGTCGAGCGGCTGATGACCAAGAGCAAACTGAAGCGTGCCTTCGAACGCGACGAGCTGCTCGTTCATTACCAGCCCAAGTACAACATCGAAACGGGTGTCGTAGTCGGGGCCGAGGCACTGGTCCGCTGGGAACTGCCGGAGCGCGGCATTATCCTGCCGTCCGATTTCATCCCGATTGCCGAAGAGACCAACCTGATCGTGGAAATCGGTGAATGGGTGCTCGAACGGGTGTGTGCCGACTTCCGTTACTGGCAGCGCTCCGTGGCCTATCCGGGCCGCGTTTCGGTGAACCTGTCGCTGAAGCAACTGCGGCAACCGAACTTCATCAGCCGCATCAATGCGATTCTGCGCAAGTTCGAAGTCTCGCCGACCTCGCTGGAACTCGAGATCACCGAGACCACGCTGATGGAAAATCCCCGCCGGACGATCCGCCTGCTGGACGAGCTGTACTCGCTCGGCCTGCACCTCGCCATCGACGATTTCGGCACCGGCTACTCGTCGCTCAGCGCGCTGCAGCAGTTTCCGATCAGCACGCTGAAGATCGACCAGTCATTTGTCCGCGACGTCGCGGTAAACACCGACGACGCCACCATCGTCGGCACGATCATCCACATGGGCCGCAGCCTCAAGATGGATGTCGTCGCCGAGGGCGTGGAATCGGAGGAGCAGCTCGCCTTCCTGCAGAACCTGAATTGCACCTACGTGCAGGGCCTGCTGTTCGGCGATCCCATGAGTTCCGAGAGCTACCTCGAGCTGCTGCTCTCCCAGGCGGAAGGCACGGACTCGCACCGGGCCCTTTTCGCCTGAGCCGGCTGTTGCCGGCATTTGCCGCAAAGTGATTAAATAATGACCTTTCCTGGCTACCGGTAATCGCCCTGATGAAGAGAATGAAAAAATCCAGCCTGTCCGCCGCCGCTTGCCTGTCTGGCCTGTTGTTCGCCGCCGCCGGCATCGCCTGCGAGTATCCCCAAAGCCCAAGCGTCCCGGACGGGAGTTCTGCCAGCAAGGAAGAAATGATTGCCGGCCAACAGGAGACCAACGCCTATATCAAGGAACTCGAGGCGTACCAGCAATGCCTGGTCGACGCGGAAGAGACCGCGCGGGCCGAGCTGGGTGAAGAGGCCGAGCCGGAAATCCTGAAGCAGCGCGAAGATGTGCTGACGAAAAAATTCAACGCCGCGCACGACGATATGCTGAAAGCGGCGGCGGCCTTCAACGCGGAACTGAAGGAATTCAATTCGCGCGGCAACTAGCGCCGCCCCCCCGCAAATAACGACGCCATCCCCCGGCCCCCATTGCGCGGCCGGGACGGCGTCGCTATGCACGGGCCACGCAGGGAAATCGCGCATGTGCGCGCCCCCGGTCAGAGCTTGTCGATCTCCTTTTCGAGGTCGAACCGGCTTTCGGTGATGATGCGTTCCAGCACCTGGATGCGTTCTTCCAGGGCATCGATCTTTGCCAAGGTCTGCTCGAGCTCATCGTCGGAGCGGCTGTCGTTCTTGCGCTGTTCGAGGTAAAGCTGGACCAGGCGCCCGCAGAGCACGACGGTGACCAGGACGATTACAAAAGTAAAGACGTTCATTCGGGTACCCCTTCAGCGTTCTCGTTGATTATCGACCTGGTCCTGGTGTCCTGTCCGGCAACCGTACAAGACACTAGAGCTTCCTGAATTCCTGGTCCAGGTTGAAGCGCGACGATGTCACGTACCGCTCCAGCCGTGCGAGTCGGCTGTCCAGCGCCTGGAACCGGCGGCGCACGTCCGCCAGCGTCTCCTTCGGAGACGCGCGCAGCGCCCGGTGAAACTCCGGGTCGTAATCCGGCCGTCGTCGATAATCGTCGCGTTCGGCCGGGACGAGGAGCACGGTGGCAAAGTACACCAGCAATGTTACGGGCATTGCCATGAACAGTGCGATCACAGCCAGCAACCGCGTAACCTTCAGGTTGAATCCGAAATAATCGGCAAGACCGGCGCACACACCCGCGATCAGCGCACGGTCGCGGCTGCGATGGAACGGACGGCTGCGGATAGAGTCGTAGGCGCTCACGAATGCCTCCAGCCGTCGCGGCTGCCGTGGCGGCCCCAGAACTCGTACTCCCGGCAGCTCCCCGACCAGGTCAGGGGCTTCGCCCGAAACAGCAGTGAGGCCGCGAGATAGAGAATGACCGCCGGCCAGAAGTACAGGAGCAGCGCCGCGACCGCCACCAGGCGAACCAGCGCCGTCCTGACGTTCAGGTATTCCGCGATCCCGGCGCAGACCCCGAAAACCCAACCGTTTTCGCGGTCCCGGTACAGTCCGTGCAGCGGCCGGTAGTCACGATCGTAGACATGCTCGCCCCTGCTCATTGCTTTCTCCTCCAGTCCGGCATTTCAGTGTCCAGTATGGTTTCCAGCGACTCCAGCCGTTCTTCGAGCCGCTGGGACAGCGCCCACAGATCCTCCAGCATCCGCTCGTCGCCTCCGGATATCTCGCGTGCCTGTTTCCACTTCGTGATGAAATGGAGCACGATGAACAGCGGCGCCGGGATGGCGATGAAGACGATCAGGGCAACGGCGACAAGTTCGCTCAACGCGGTCCCCGATCAGGACTGGTCGCCGGGAGCCGCGCCTCCGGCGGCCACCCGCTTCTTCAGCGCTTCGAATTCCTTCGCCACCGACTCGTCCGCCTCCAGGCCGGCAAATTCGTGCTTCAGGTCCTTTGGCAGCCCCAGGTCGTAGGCTTCGACGCGGCCTTCCACGTCGTCGATGCGGCGCGTGTACTGCTCGAACCGCACCAGCGCATCGTCGATCTTGTAGTCGTGGATCCGGCGCCGGGCGGCGAGGCGACTGTTGGCGGTCTTGTGCCGCGCGAGCAACGATTTCTGCCGCGCCTTGGCATCGTCCAGCTTGCTCTCGAGCCGCCCGATGTCGTCGTTGAGCTTCGTGAGCCCCTCGTCCACCGCCGCGTAATCCGCCTTGACCGCATCCGCGGCGGCGCCGGCGCGGGATTTCTCGATCAGCGCCGCTTTGGCGAGATCGTCGCGGCCCTTGCGCATCGCGAGCTCGGCTTTCGACTCCCAGTCCCTCTGCTCGCGCTCCAGCGTCTCGAGCTTGCGGTTCAAGTCCTTCTTGTCGGCAATGGAGCGCGCCGCCGCGGAACGCACTTCGACCAGCGTGTCCTCCATTTCCTGGATCATCAGCCGCACGATCTTCTCGGGGTCCTCGGCCTTGTCCAGGATCGCGTTGATGTTCGAATTCACGATGTCACTGAATCTCGTGAAAATGCCCATGTCGTTTCCTCTGGTTAACGGGTTGATGCTGCGGCGTATATTGCAGAAACCGTGCCAGCTCTGTCGTATTCATGTAAGCCATTGATATATTTTAATAACTCTGCTTTTTCCGGTCACTTTTCCAGGCCGGGCATGTCTCTATTCAGACTATTTTATAGCGATTTATCCCATTTTCTGGTGTAATGCACCACATGGCTCCCGATCATCCCGTCCAACCCATCATCGGCGAGGCGCCGGCGTTTCTCGCGATGCTCGAGCACGTATCCCGCGCGGCACCGCTTGCCAAGCCGGTGCTGGTGGTCGGCGAGCGCGGCACCGGTAAAGAGCTGGTCGCCTCGCGCCTGCACTTCCTGTCGCAACGCTGGGAGCAGCCGCTCGTGAAGGTCAACTGCGCCGCCCTGACGGAATCCATTCTCGAATCGGAACTGTTCGGCCACGAAGCCGGGGCGTTTACGGGCGCGGTGAAAGCGCACGTTGGCCATTTTGAGCGCGCCGACGGCGGCACCCTGGTGCTCGACGAGCTCGCGACTATCAGCCTGCGCATGCAGGAGAAGATCCTGCGCGTGATCGAGTACGGCGAGCTGCAACGCGTCGGCGGCAGCGACACGCTGCAGGTGGATGTGCGCATCGTCGGCTCGACCAATGCCGACCTGAAAGCGCTGGCGGAGGCGGGCCGCTTTCGCGAGGACCTCCTCGACAGGCTCGCATTCGACGTCATTACCGTGCCGCCGCTGCGAGAACGGCTGGAGGACATCCTGCCGCTTGCGCACGCCTTTGCGGTAAACATGGTGAGCGAACTGAAACGCCGTTACTTCCCGGGCTTCAATCCCCAGGCCGCCTCGGCCCTCCTGCGCTACGACTGGCCCGGCAACGTGCGCGAACTGAAGAACGCCGTTGAGCGTTCGGTGTACCGCGCCGCGGATCCCGAGCAGCCAATCGCGCGGATCGCGTTCGATCCTTTCGATTCCCCTTTTCGCTTGCGGGAGCAGGCACCGCGACGCAATCCCGGGCCGGCCGCGGTGCCGGCGCGGGAAACATCGCATCCCCCGCTGCTGCCGACCGACCTGAAAGAGCGGGTCAACGAAACGGAAAGGTCACTGCTGCAGGCGGGATTGCGCAAGGCGCGCTTCAACCAGCGCATGGCCGCCGACCTGCTTGGCCTTACGTACCACCAATTGCGCGGCAAGATGAAAAAGCACGGCCTCGACCGCGTCCGCACCGCCGACTGAACCAGGACATCCTGTCCCAGGCGGAGCGCCTCGCCGCCGGTTCGCTCCCGCAGGAGCGCGCACCGCGCGCGATGCCCCGGCGGGCAGGCGGCCGGTCGCGTGCAATGCACGCTCCCACATTGCCCGCGCCGCGCGAGGCGAAAGTGGCGCCTCGCACGATTTTCCGCCCCTTTTTCTCAGGAGTCGTCGCGGTAACGGCGGAGGTACACGGCTGCCGCGCTCAGCAGGCCGCACAAAGCGAGGCCCAGCCACAGGCTCGGACTGGCAAGGAAGCTCGCGATGTCGAGCTGCGACAGCAACGCGAAGGAGAAACTGCCCTCGCCTTGCAGTATGTGCGCCGCACCCATGCCCGGTTCGCGGAACAACGGTATCTGCACCGAACGCCGGAAGAAGGCATCGAAAAACACGGTCGTGCCGAGGAGACTCTTCTCCAGCATCGGCAGGACCAGCAGCGGCAGGAATGCCACCAGCAGGAGGGATCGGCGCGCGTACGCCGATACCAGCAGGAACCAGCCGACGAACGGCGACAGCCAGAGCGGCAGCGCCAGGAAAAACGCGATAGCCGCGAGCCACATCTCGCCGAACGGAGCGGCCGCCCAGACGAGCTGCCAGCCATTGCCGCCGCGCCCGGAGACCCAGATGCTGGCGCTGGCCAGTACCACCACGTGGGTCACGATGACCGCCGCTACGGTTGCCAACGGTATGACGAGCACTGCCGTGACGAGCTTCGACACGACCGTTTCGGCATCGGTAACGGGCAGCGAACGCCAGAACAGAATGCTGCGGTCCCGGCGCTCGGCATACAGCGCGTCCAGGGTGTAGAACACGATGAGGACGGTCATCGCGAGCGCGAACATGGCGCCGATCCCGAACATGATGCCGGCGAGCACGGCCGCCCGGTGTGCTTCACTCAGGCCAGAGGCGCCGAGCACGGCAAAATCGACCTCCCGCCCATAGGCGGAGACGGTGACCTGGCCGGTGATGGCCATCAGGGATACCAGGAGCGCGATCACCACCGGCGCCAGGTAAATGGAACGATGCTCCCACAGCTCGCGCCGGATCAATGCGACCTGGTTGGCGATCATGCCGCTGCTCCCTTCACCTTGGCGACGAACAAATCCGCGATCCCGGGTGTACGCAGTTCCCCGAGGTCTCGCAACCTGTCGCGCGCAACGTTCTCGAACGTCAGGACCTTCCTGCCGAACACCTCGCGCTCGAAGATCGGGTTGAGCTGCCTGGCACGTGCAGCGTTCTCACCCGACGTCATGAGCTCCACGTAACGCTCCGGCACGGCCTCCATCTCCGCCTGCAGCACGAGCCGGCCGTCGTTGATGAACATGACGTCGGTCAGGAGATTTTCGATTTCCTCGACCTGGTGGGTCGTGATCAGGATCGTCCGCTCCTCGTCGAAGTAGTCGCTCAGAAGGTTGGCATAGAATTCCTTGCGGAAAATGATGTCGAGGCCGAGCGTCGGCTCGTCCAGCACCAAAAGCTTCGCGTCTATGGCCGTGATGATCGAAAGATGAAGCTGCGCGACCATGCCCTTCGACAGCTCGCGAACCTTTGCCTTTTGCGAAATTTTCGTGCGTGTGAGCATCGCCTCGGCACGTACGCGGGAAAACCGCGGGTGCACGGCAGTAACGAAGTCCAGCAACTGCGACACGCGAATCCAGCGCGGCAGCACCGCTACGTCCGCGATGAAGGAGACGTGCTGCATGAGTTCCCGGCGCTGCCGGAAGGGGTCCAGGCCCAGCACCGACAGCTCGCCTTCGCAATCGGTAAGCCCGAGCATGGCTTTCAGGAGCGTGGTCTTGCCGGCGCCGTTCGGCCCGATCAGGCCGACGATCCGGCCTTGCTCGATTTCGAACGTGACATCGTCCACCGCCAGCGCCTTTCCGTAGCGCTTCGTGACGCCGCTAGCGCTGACGAGGCTACTCATCGCTGCCCTCGCGGCCGGCCGTGCCCACCTCGTCAAGGAGCGTGCCGGGATCGAGGCCGAGACGCTCGATCGTCGCCCGGATCTTCGGCCATTCCTGCTCGACGAAGCGGGCGCGCTCGTCCTGTAGCAGCTTTTTCTGCGCGCCCCCGGTGACGAACATGCCCCGCCCGCGCTTCTTTTCCACCAGGCCCTCGTCGACCAGCTCCTGGTAGCCCTTGAGGACGGTCAGGGGGTTCAGCCTGTATTCGGCTGCGACGTTGCGCACCGACGGCAGCGCGTCACCGTCGGTCAGCACGCCCTCAAGGATCATCGCCACAACGCGGTCGCGCAGCTGGCGGTAGATCGGCAGGTCTTCGCTCCACTTCGGGTCCATCTGTCTTCGAAAATGCCCTCGAACGCGCCACCGCGCACGGTCCGGTCACGTCGGTGAGATACTGTTGTAGTGAACTATAACACCTTCGCTCGCGTTTGCAAGCCACCTCAACCCGGCCGCCATAGCGTGTAGAATCGCGCCCCGCGGCCCGTACTCCGGGCTCCGGCCCCGCGACCGCCTCGGCCGCCGCGCCGGCCCGTCCCCGGCCGCTTTGGATACACCCTAGACCAACCAGGACCTGCAAATGAACAAACCCGTTCGCGTCACCATCACGGGTGCCGCCGGCCAGATCGGCTACCAGCTCGCCTTTCGCATCGCTTCCGGACAGCTTCTCGGACCGGAGCAGCCGGTGATCCTGCAGTTGCTGGAGATTCCGCCCGCGCTGCCGGCGCTGAACGGCGTCGTCATGGAGCTCGCCGACTGCGCGTTCCCCACGCTGGCCGACGTGATTGCCACCGACGATGCCGGCAAGGCATTCCGGGACAGTCAGTACGCGTTGCTGGTCGGCGCCCGCCCGCGCGGCCCCGGCATGGAGCGCAAGGACCTGCTGCAAGCGAACGCCGCGATCTTTTCCGCGCAAGGCAAGGCAATCAACGAGCAGGCCAGCCGCGATATCCGCGTGCTGGTCGTCGGCAACCCCGCCAACACCAACGCGCTGATCACGCAGTCCAACGCCCCGGATATCGAGCCGTCGCAGATCACGGCCATGACCCGCCTCGACCACAATCGTGCCATCGCGCAACTCGCGGCGAAGACCGGCCGGCACGTCACCGACGTGCGGCAGATGACGATCTGGGGCAACCACTCGGCCACGCAGTATCCCGACCTCCAGCACGCGACGGTCGCGGGCACGCCCGCCCCCGAGCTGGTGGACGAGGACTGGGTGGCCAATGAGTTCATCCCCGTCGTGCAGCAGCGGGGTGCGGCCATCATCAAGGCGCGCGGCGCCTCGTCGGCGGCTTCCGCGGCTTCCGCGGCTATCGACCAGGTGCACGACTGGGCACTGGGCAGCAAGGCAGGCGACTGGGTCAGCATGGCGGTGCCCGCGGACGGCAGCTACGGGATCGGCGAGGGCATCGTGTATTCGTTCCCGGTGCGCTGCGGGAACGGCGAGTACGAAATCGTGCAGGGCCTCGACATCAGCGATTTCAGCCGCGAGCGCATGCTCACCACGGAAAAGGAGCTGCGCGAGGAGCGCGCCGCGATCGAGGAGCTGCTGTAGGACGCACGGCATGGCGCCGGATTTTCGACGGTGCTAGTGTCCCTTGCTTGTAGGAGCCCGCCATGCGGGCGACATGGTGTACGCGTGGCGCGTTTTCGATGTCGCCCGCATGGCGGGCTCCTACAGGTGCCGTTCATGCCCTTGGGGAGTAGTGTCACGTGTCGGATTTCGTAGTCGGTCTGTTCTGGTTCCTGCTGTTCGTCGGGGGCGGCATCTATCTCGCCTACAACCGGGTCAACCTCCGCACGTCCACGATCGCCACCGGTGGCGCGCTCCTCGCCTACACGATCTTCGGTTCCGGCAGCTTCCCCTGGCTGCTCGTCCTGTGGCTCCTGTACGGCGGCATGGCATCCCTTAACCTGCGCGATTTCCGCCGCGAGAAGATCACGCGGCCGGCGCTGAATTTCTACCGCACGATCGTGCCCTCCATGTCGGAGACCGAGCGTGATGCGCTGGAGGCCGGCAACGTGTGGTGGGACGGCGAGCTCTTCTCCGGCATGCCGGACTGGAACCGCCTGATGTCCTTCCCGGCGCCGCGGCTCTCCGCGGAGGAGCAGGCATTCTTCGACGGTCCCTGCGAGGAGCTGTGCCGCATGCTCGACGACTGGGAGATCGGCCACGAACGGGGCGACATGTCGGAAGCAGCCTGGCGCTACATCAAGGAGAACAAGTTCTTCGCGATGATCATCCCCAAAAAGTACGGCGGACTCGAGTTTTCCGCGTATGCCAACGCGATGATCATCGCCAAGCTCGCGAGCCGCAGCACCACCGCCTCCTCGACCGTGGGCGTGCCGAACTCGCTCGGCCCGGCCGAGCTTTTGCTGCACTACGGCACCGAGGAACAGAAGGAGCGCTACCTGCCCGGCCTCGCGACCGCCGAGGAGATTCCCTGCTTTGCCCTCACCTCGCCGCAAGCCGGATCGGATGCCGCGGCCATCATCGACCAGGGCATCGTCTGCAAGGGACAGTGGAACGGCGAGGAAATCGTCGGTATGCGCCTGACCTGGGACAAGCGCTACATCACGCTGGCGCCGGTTGCGACGGTGCTCGGCCTCGCATTCAAGCTCTACGATCCCGAGCGGCTGCTCGGGGGTGGCGAGGAGTACGGTATCACCGCCGCGCTCATCCCCGCCGACACGCCGGGTGTCGAGATCGGGCGCCGGCACCTGCCGCTGTCGACGCCTTTCCAGAACGGCCCGACCTCCGGCAAGGACGTGTTCGTGCCGCTCGACTACATCATCGGCGGACGGGAAATGGCGGGCCACGGCTGGAAGATGCTCGTGCAGCTCCTGTCCGTCGGCCGCGCGATCACCCTGCCGGCTACCTCGACCGGCGGTGGGCAGGCGGCGATCTATGCCACCGGTGCCTATGCCGCGCTGCGCAAGCAGTTCAACCTGCCAATCGCGAAATTCGATGGAGTCGGCGAGGCAATCGCGCGGCTGGCCGGCCATACCTACATCATGAATGCCGCGGTCTCTGTTACCTCCGGGGCGATCGACCAGGGCGAGAAGCCGGCGGTGCCCGCCGCCATCCTCAAGTACCACTGCACCGAGCTCGGCCGCAAAGCCGCCAACGATGCGATGGACGTGCACGGCGGCAAGGGCATCATGATGGGGCCGAAGAACTACCTCGGCCGGAGCTACATGGCGACTCCCATCGCGATTACCGTCGAAGGGGCCAATATCCTGACGCGCAGCCTGATCATCTACGGCCAGGGCGCGATCCGCTGCCATCCGTTCGTGCTGCGCGAACTGCAGGCGGCGGAGGACCCCGACCGGGAGCGCGGCCTGCGCGAGTTCGACGATGCGCTGTTCGGGCACGTGGGCTACGCCATCAGCAATCTCGCGCGCGCTTTCTTCATGGCACTCACGCACGCGAAATTCAGCCGGGTACCCCTGAACACCCCCACGCGGCGCTACTACCAGAACATCAATCGCTACAGCGCGGCGTTCGCGCTCGCCTCCGACTTTGCCATGCTTACACTCGGCGGCAAGCTGAAGCAGAAAGAGCTGCTGTCGGCCCGGCTCGGCGACGTCCTGAGCTCGATGTACCTGGCGTCGGCCGTGCTGAAGCATTTCGAGAACCAGGGCAGGCGCGCGACCGACCTGCCGCTGGTTGAATGGGCGGTGCGAACCCTGATGTACCAGGCGCAGGAACAGCTCCACAGTTTCCTTCGCAACTTCCCCAACCGACTGGTCGCAACGTTCCTGCGCTGCTGCATTTTTCCCCGCGGCCGCACGTATTCGGCGCCTTCCGATGAGCTCGGCCAGCGGATCGTCCACCTCGTGACGCGCACGGGTGAAGCCCGCGAACGGCTCAGCGAGCAGGCCTATACCACCATGGAGCCCGGCAACCCGCTCGGACTGCTGCAGGAGGCTCTTTCCCTGTCGGAGCAGCTTGCCCCGCTCGAGAAGCGGCTGCGGCAGGCGCGCAAGGAAGGGCTCATCCGCTCCGAGTACCTTGGCCACCAGATCGATGAAGCAGCCGCGGCCGAGATCCTCGATGCAGGGGAAGTGGAGGCGTTGCGCGCCTTCCACGGCAAGGTCGCCGACATCATGGCGGTGGACGATTTCGCACCGGACGAAATCGGCCGCGTGGCGGTAGACGCCGAGGTCGGCGCTACCGGGCGCCACGCCGCGAGGGCGAAAGCCCCCGGCAAGCGGAAAGCGGCGCCGCGCAGGACAAAGAAAAAGGTCAAGACGGACGAGTAGCAGGCGGTGTCGGCCAGCACGCCGGGTCCCGTCTACGAGGTCAGCCTCAGCATAGTTCGCGAAGTCGCCGCGGAATTCGACGACTGGCTTGCAACCCATGTGCGGGAGATGCTGGAGCTGCCCGGCTTCGTGCGCGCGGTCACCTTCGCGGCGGAAGACGACGACCCGGACCGGGTGCGGCGGATCACCCAGTATTACCTCGAGAATGACGAGGCGCTGGAGGCTTACCTGTCCGGACCGGCGGAGGCCATGCGCCAGGAAGCCCTCGTGCGTTTCCCCGATCGCCTGGTCGCCAGCCGCCGCGTGCTGCACCACGCCGACAGCGCGGCGGAAACATCCACGCCGGTCGCGACCTGCCTCAATTGCAGCGCCCTCCTCACGGGCCAGTATTGCGCGAATTGCGGCCAGCGGGCGCGCGGGCGCCTGATCAGCATCTGGGAGCTCGTGCGCGACGCGATCGGCGACCTTTTCGAACTCGACTCGCGCCTGTGGCGCACGCTCATTCCGTTGATGGTGCGCCCCGGCCAGCTCACACGCGAATACCTCATGGGCCGGCGGGCGCGTTTCATGCCCCCCTTTCGCACCTACCTGGTGCTGAGCCTCGCCTTCTTCCTCGTCGCATCCTGCAACCCGGGCGAACAGCTCGGCCTGTTGCTGGACCCGGCCGGCACGACGCAGGCGGATGTTCGCCGGCAGGTGGCGGAAGAACTCGCCGCGGAAGGCATTCCCGTGCCGGAAGGCCTGGCGCCGCCCGACGCCCCGGCGGCCCCCGGCGAAGGCATCAGGGTGAGCTGCGACCCCGAGCGCCTGGTCACGGGCGAGCTGCCGCCGTGGCTGGACCAGCGCCTGACGCCGGCCCGGATCCAGGAGATTTGCGAGCGTATTACCGCCGACAACGGTCGCGCCTTCGTGCGGCAGTTAATCGACAACATCCCGGCATCGCTCTTCATCCTGCTGCCGTTGATGGCTCTCGTGCTGAAGGTCCTGTACCCGCTCTCGAAACGCTACTACGTCGAGCATCTCCTGTTCGTGCTGCACTACCACGCATTCCTGTTCCTGGTGCTGACGCTCGAGATCCTGCTCACGCGGCTCGTACAGCTCGCGCAGCTGCCGGTGTTCGTCAGTACCGCGGGCCGCTGGGGAGCGGTTATCTACATCCCCGTTTACCTGTTCAAGGCGCTGCGCCGGGTCTACGGGCAGCGACGCGGAATCACGTTGCTGAAATTCCTGCTGCTGATCCTGGCCTATTTTGTCGGCCTGCTCCTGATTTTCATGTTCGTCCTGCTCTACACGGCCATGTCGCTTTAGTTACGCGCTGCTTGAGCCGCAACTCGCGGAGCACTAGAATTTCCGGGCTCCGCGCGTGACCCGACACCCTGGAAACTCCACCTGCCCGCAATGAATAAAAACACGATAGGAATCAGCGGCTTGGCCGCTTACGTGCCGCCGTTCCGCGTGTGGCTCGACGATTGGTGCGAGTGGACCGGGAACCACTGGCCGAAGATACGCGAGGTAGTCGGGCGAAGTTTCCGGCTTCGGGGGCCGAATCACAGCGTCTACACGCTGGCCGCCACCGCGGTCCTGCGCCTCATCCGGCAGTACGACGTGGACCCGGTGCGGGTGAAATTCCTGGGGCTGGGCACGGAATCGAGCACCGACAACTCGGCGGGCGCCATCATCGTCAAGGGCATGGTCGACCGCGCGCTCATCGGGCAGGGACTGCCGCCGATTGCACGCAGCTGCGAGGTACCCGAGTTCAAGCACGCCTGCCTCGGCGGCGTGTACGGCATGAAGGGAGCCATCCGCCACCTGGCACACGACGGCCGCGGGAGCCAGGCGATCGTCGTGTGTGCCGACATTGCCGAGTACGCACGCGGCAGCAGCGGCGAGCCGACCCAGGGCGCCGGCGCCGTGGCGATGCTGCTCGAGGAGAACCCGACGCTCGCCGAAGTCGACCTCGTGCGTTCCGGCTCCGCCTCCGACTACCGGATCATGGATTTTCGCAAGCCGATGCTGCGCTTCTGCGGCCAGGACCGCAGCGAAACGCACCAGGTCCAGGATTTTCCGGTGTTCAACGGCAAATACTCGACCACCTGCTATATCGACGAGACGCTGCACGCCCTGAACGACATGTACGAGAAGCGAAACCTCAACGCGAGCGATTACCTGCGCACACTGAAGACCGTGTTCATGCACCGGCCTTACCGCAAGATGCCCGAAACGGGCTGGGCGGTCGCCTACCTGTTCGCGCTCGGCAAGGGCAACGCCGAAGACCGCGCGGAGCTCGCGTCCTATTGCTACGAAGCGGGGGTCGATCCGGAAGCCCTGCGCGCGGAAATGCAGGCCAACCCCGAAGTCACCAGGCTCGCGGCACCGGAACGCCTCAACTTCGAGGTGTTCCCGTTAACCATGGCGGTGTTCCGCATCTTCCGCGCGTCCCGTCGCTATCGCCGCGAGATTTTGGACAAGCTTGCTCTCGGTAGCGACACGATGCTGGACCTCGGCAATCTCTATACGGCGGCGTTGCCCGCCTGGCTTGCCGCGGGCTTCGAGCAAGCACTGGAGGAAGGTCGGGATCTCGCCGGCGAAGAGTGGCTTACGCTTGGCTACGGCAGCGGCGATGCCGCCGAAGTCATTCCCTTTTTCGTTAGCGAAGGCTGGCGCGAAGCCAGCCGGGCGATCGGTTTCGCCCGCGCCATGGAGCCTGCAATCGACCTCAACCGGGCGCAGTACGAGGCACTGCACGACGGGCACCGCGTGACGGGCCTGGAATACGTACCGCAGGACGAGTTCGTCATCGATAAGGTCGGCCAGAGCGAGGAGCGGCAGTTCCAGGACATCGGTATCGAGTACTACCGTTACGAGCCGGCGACCCGGACCGGCACCTAGACCAGCGGCGGCGGCGCAGGCCGCGGTAATTCTTACTCCGTTTTGTAATCCTTGCGGGGGCCCGCGCAGCAAACCGCGCGCACCGCGGCGGCATGGAAGTTGCAGCAGGGCCGTTCAGGACCTGAGCATCGTATGCAAGGAGGAATGCCGTGGGCCTGTTAACGTGGATCATTCTGGGCGCCATTGCCGGCGTCATCGCCAAGTGGATCATGCCGGGAGACGATCCCGGAGGTTTCATTGTTACCATCCTGCTCGGTATCGCGGGCGCATTGATCGGCGGCTTCATCGCCTCGGCGATCGGCCTCGGGGGCGTTGAAGGGCTGTCGATCGGCAGCATCATCATCGCCATCCTCGGTGCGGTCCTGCTGCTGTTCCTGTACCGGCTCATCACCGGCAACCGCAACAAGCGCGTGCCGCGAACCTGACCCATGTAGGAGCCCGCCATGCGGGCGACCGGGACCCCTGGTGCTGGTTGCCCGCACGGCGGGCTCCTACACTAATTGAGGGGCGGTCGCCCGTATGGCGTGCCAGTCGCCCGCACGGCGGGCTCCTACATTAATTTAAGGGGCGGTCGCCCGTATGGCGTGCCAGTCGCCCGCATGGCGGGCTCCTACAGGTATTGGTGCAGGGTTGAGGCGTGGCGCTGGCGGAGTTCCTGCCACTCCAGCCTGAACCATGGTGTGAAGCGGTCCGGGTGCCGGGCCAGCTCGGCGTCGAGCGCTTCCGCCGACACCGTCCGCACCGCGGCAATTTCGTTTTCATTCGGCACGATCGTATCGCGTGTACGCCCGAGATAGACCCAGCAAAGCTCGTTCTCCGAGCCCGACTCGCCGTAGCGCGCGGCATAAGTGAACTTGTAAATGAATTCGAGCTCCGCCGAAACGTGGAGCTCGTCATCGAGCCGGCGCGCCGTGGCCTCTTCCATCGTCTCGCCCCAACGCGGATGGCTGCAGCAGCTGTTCGACCAGTACAACGGCCATAGCCGCTTTCCCGCCGCGCGCTGCTGCAGCAAGAGTTCGCCCCGGGTGTCGAATATGAAGAGCGAAAACGCCCGGTGCAGGACGCCCGCACCGTCGTGGCAGGCGGCCTTGTCGAGACTGCCGATCTCACGATCCTGCGCATCGACAAGGATCAGCTTTTCCTGCTCGGAGGAAACGATACGGTGTTGCTTCATCAGGTTCCCTGCATTCTCACGATGCGGCAGCCCGCCGCTTCCAGCGCCTGCTGCACGGCCTCCATCCTGCCGGGACAGAGCGCCACGATCGAGCCGCCGCCGCCCGCACCGGTAAGCTTGGCACCGGCGGCGCCAGCCGAACGGGCGACATGCACCATGCGTTCGAGTTCCGGCGTCGACACTTCGAGTGCATTCAGCAGGCCGTGGCAGATGTTCATGAGCGCGCCCAGCGCAGCGTAGTCGCCGGCCGCGAGCGCCTGCGCGCCGCTGCTGCTGATCGCGTCCATCTCGTCGAAGATGGCATTGTAGCGATTGCGCATCCTTTCGAAGCGCACCGCCACGCCCGCTACCTGCTCACGCGTGATGCCCCGCGTGCCGCTGGCGGCCACGACCAGCGGCACCGGCCCGGCGAGCTCTACCGTCTGCGGCGGTCCGGGCGCGTCCTTCCGGAACAGGATGGGCCGCCCGTAGGTCGCGAGGGTGTTGTCGATGCCGGAGGGGCTGCCGTGGGCCAGCTTCTCGCATTCGAAAGCAAGCTCATTCACAGCGGCGTCGCCGAGCTCCAGCCCCAGCACGCGGTCGAAGGCGCGGACGATGGCGACCGCGACGGCCGCGGAAGAGCCGAGACCCATGGCGGGCGGAATGCGCGAGCGCACGCGAAGGGCGAAATGCCGCTCGCCGACGCCGAGGCGCTCCTGGATGAATTCCAGCAGCTCCCGCAGGTGACCGGGCACGGGCGACGCGGCGGCCGGCTCAGCACCGGAATCGGCAAACTCCGGCAGCACCGGGGCGGGCGTTTCCTCGAGCGAGACCTCCACCGCGCGCTCGATCGGCAGCGCGAGCGCCCGCCGCCCGTAAACCACCGCGTGCTCCCCCAGCAGGATGACCTTGCCGGCTGCACTGCCGTGCACCGGCATCGCGGCCGCGGCGGCCGATGGAAGCTCGTCTGCGTGCAGTTCCTGCAGCAGCTCGCGGGCCTTGCGCACCTTGATCTCGCCGCTCGCGACAAGCTTTTTTACCAGCCGCTCGAAAAGTTCCGGCGGGGTACCGACGCTGGCCGCGACGCTGCGCGCGTGCAGGCGCATGTGCCCCTTCTGGATGCCGTGGGTTACGAGCGCCCGCAAGGCGGCGAGGTTTTGTGCCAGCCCGACCGCGCCCATAACCCCCGCGAGCTCCGTAGCGGAGTCGACACCCAGCAGGGCGAAGGACGTTTCGACCATGGGATTCGCGCGCAGTGAGCCGCCGACGATGCCGACCTTCAACGGCAGTTCGAGGGTGCCGGCGAGGCGTCCGTCCCCGTCTACCGACCACTGCGTGAGCGAGCGGTACACGCCGTCTTTTGCCGCCCAGGCATGCGCCGCCGCCTCGATGGCGCGCCAGTCATTGCCGGTCGCGATCGCCACCGCATCGATGCCGTTCATGACGCCCTTGTTGTGCGTTACGGCGCGATAGGGGTCCGCGTTCGCGAGCGCGGTAGCCTCGACGATCGCATCGCGGACCGCCTCCCCGGAAAGTCCGCCGCCGGCCAGGGCAGCCGCCGGAACAGCCGTCGTCGCGCCGACCATCGAACGGTCGGCGAGGTTCGACAGAATTTTCAAGGCCGCGCGGCCCGCGGCCAGGCGCTCGACCTCGGGCGCGAGCGCCTCGCACATCGCGTTGACGAGATTCGCACCCATCGCATCGCGGGTATCGACCAGCAGGTGGAGCACGACGCATTCCCTGCCGTCCGGCAGGCGGTGGCGAAACGTCTCGATCCCGCGGGCGCCGCCGCCCCGTTTCACGAGCGCGGGCTGCAGTGCGTTCGCGCGCGCGATGAGTTCCTCCGCGGCGGTTTCGAGCGCGGTGACCGCCGCCCCGGCGTCGGCGACGTCGACGAGCTGGATCTGCCCCGCCAGCACCGGATCGGCCACGGTGACCTCAAAGCCGCCCCCGGCGCGCGCGAGTTTCGCGGCGCCGCTGACGCCTGCCACCACCGAAGGCTCCTCCACCACCATCGGCACGACGAAATCGCGGCCGTTGATCGTGAAATTGGGCGCGACCGCAAGCGGCAGCCCGAAGACCCCGATGACATTCTCTACCATGCGGTCCGCCACGCCGCTGTCCGCCGCTCCGGCCTGCAAACGCGATACGGCGGCGGCGTCGAGCCAGCCGCGAGCCGCGAGCGCGTCGATGCGGTCCTCGACGCTCATGCGGTACAGGCCGCCGATGCGCGAATCCTTCATGGCGCCGGCCGGAAGTCGCGCTGCACGCCGCGCGGATCGCGCGCGGCCCGCAGCGGCTCGAACCCCCGCGAACGGGCAAGGGCGGCGAAATCCAGCGCCGCGGCGCGCGACTCCGCAAGCACGATGCCGACGTCGCCGCCGCCGGCACCGCAGGGCTTGTAAACGAGCCCGCGGCCCTGCGCCTCGTCGACCAGCGCCTGGTGCCCGCCTTCGAAGACGCCGAGGCCATGGTCCCCGCTGAAGCGATGCAGCGCCTCCGTATACGCGCGCAGCCGTTCGAGGATCGCGCCCGCCGCTCCCTCGCGCCAGGCGCCAAGCACCGCCGCCGCGGCCTCCCCGAGCATGTCCGCACTCGCGCCGCGCGGCACGCCGCCAAGCCGCGCGAGCCTCTCCGCGGTGCTCGCCGGCTGCCCGCTCCACAGCAGCTCGAAACAGAGCCCCGCCGGCCAGTCCAGTTGCTCGACCGTGGGGGGCTCCATGCGGTAGGCGATCGCACCGCCGTGCACGGCGGCCGCGATGTCGACCCCGCTGCCCCTGCCGTGCTGGAAACGGCGATGGGCGGCCGCGGCCGTCCGGTAAAGCTCATCGAGACCGGTGCCGGCCGCGGCGAGCGCCGCCACCAGGGCAACGGCCAGCGCGGCACTGGAGCCGAGGCCCAGCTTGCGCCCGCCGGCCGGGTCGAAGAACGGGCGCGTATCCAGCACGAGCTCCAGGCCGCACCGTGAGTCCGAAGCCACGGCACGCCATACCGCCTCCAGCAGCGCAAAACGCACCGCATCCGCCGGCCCGTCGCGCCACTCGATCGAGCGGTCGTCCGCAATGCGAAAAGCCGCGGCGCCCGCGACCATGCCCGTTGCGGTGACGGAGTGAAAATCCTGCCGGGTTTCCGTGATCCGCACCCGCGCGCGCCGGTCGACCGCGAGCGCGATCGCCGGCGAACCCGCGAGCACGGCATACTCGCCGCACAGCACCGCCTTGCCGGGCGCGCTCGCCGTGGCCACCCTCATGCGCTTTCGAGGACGCGCGCGCCGGCGCCGAGCCCGCTGGTCATGACGCGGACCACGCCCGGCGTACGCTGCAGTTGCTCCCGCACCGTGGGCACGTCGTCCGGCAGGCAGACGGCTTTCACCTGCGCGCCCGCATCGATGGTGAAGAACACCGGCACACCGGCGCGTTGCAACTCGCGCACCGTTTCCATGCAGGCGATCGTCGCGTTGTTCCAGTAAACGATAGCGGGGCGCGATGTCCACATGACCGAGTGCATCTTGAGGCAGTTGTGCTCCGCCACCGCGGCGAGCGCCGCAAAGTCGCGCTGGGCAACCGCGCGCCGCGCGGCTTCGAGGTCGGCTTGCTGGCGCTCGATCCAGCAGGAATAGAAGGGCGAGGTGGCGGCACAGCGGATCATTGCCTCGCTCGAGGAGAGCGATTTGGACGCTTCCCCGGTGATGGCAACGACGATCGCGAGCGGCCAGTCGCGGACCCGGGCGATGCTCCGCACGTCGATTGCGTCGCCGCGGCAGTCCAGCGCGACGATGCCCTCGAACAGCGAGCGAGCCGCGGAACCCGAGGCCGCGCCCGCAAGCCGTGCCAGCGTGAGCGTATCGCGAAACAGCCCGGCCGCGGCATCCGCCGCCACCACCAATGCGGCGAAGCCGGCCGCCGAGGACGCGAGCCCCGCGCCCAGCGGGAAGTTGCTCTCGCTCTCCACGCGCGCCGCCGGGCGATCGCGGCCAATAACCGCGTCCAGGCAACGCGCAACCCGCGGCAGCAGCGCGGGACGTTCCTCGCCGTTGATGCGCAGGGTATCGCCGGGCCCCCGGTCGAGCTCTACCGAGGTCTCGGTCCAGAGGGCATCCAGCGTAAGGGACAGCGAGCCGGTCGCCGGCAAATTCTGCCCGGTGTCGCGTTTGCCCCAGTACTTGACGAGCGCGATGTTGGGTTGTGCGCGGGCAAGGGCTCGCATGGGCGTCTTCCGAGGGGAGACCGGCGATCTGCCGTTCGAAGGTGCGCCATTATAGCCCACCGGCGTTTGCTCCTGAATCCGTGTAGGCTAGCCGGATCGGCTGCAAAACAAGGGGAAACCGTTGCCCGAACGATTTGCCGATCTGATCGAGTCTTACCGCCGGCGCGTCAGGGAGTGCCTCGACAGGGCGCTTCCGGGAGTGCAGGTAGCGCCCCGGCGACTGCACCAGGCGATGCGCTACGCAGTCCTGAACGGCGGCAAGCGCGTGCGGCCGCTGCTCGTCTACGCAACGGGCGAATCGCTGGGCGCCGACCCGGCGCTGCTCGATGCGCCCGCGGCTGCCGTCGAGCTGATCCACGCGTTCTCGCTGGTCCACGACGACCTGCCGGCCATGGACAACGACGACCTGCGCCGCGGCGAGCCGACGGTGCACCGCAAGTTCGACGAGGCGACCGCGATTCTCGCCGCCGATGCGCTGCAGCCGCTGGCGTTCAGGGTACTGGCGACGGCTCCCGGCATATCCGACAGCCAGGCCCTGTGGCTCGTGCGCCTGCTGGCGGAGGCCTGTGGCTCGCTCGGCATGACCGGCGGCCAATCGATCGACCTCTCCTCGGAGGGGCGGGCGCTCTCTCCCCCGGAGCTGGAGCAGATGCATGCGCTGAAAACCGGGGCGCTCATCCGCGCGTCGGTGCTGTCCGCCTGCGGCGTGGGGCGCGGCGCGACGGAGGAACAGCGCGACGCGCTCGACCGCTTCGCGCGCGCCATCGGCCTCGCTTTCCAGATCCGCGACGACATTCTCGACGTCGAGGGCGAGACGCAGGTCCTTGGCAAGCAGGCAGGACAGGACCAGCGCCTGCAGAAGGCTACCTGGCCTTCGGTATTCGGCCTGGAGGCCTCGCGCGAGCGCTGCGCGGAACTGCTGCGCGAGGGGCTCGCCTGCCTCGATCCCTTCGGCCACGACGGCGACGCCCTGCGCTGGCTCGCCCGCTACATCGTCGAGCGCCGCCAGTGACGACGCCGGGACGCAGCATCCTGCACGTCGACATGGATGCTTTCTACGCGTCCGTCGAACAGCGAGACGATCCGCGCCTCCGCGGCAAGCCGGTGGTAGTCGGCGGCTACAACCGCGGCGTGGTCGCGGCCGCAAGCTACGAAGCCCGGCAGTTCGGCATTCATTCGGCCATGCCGATGCGCGAGGCGATGCGCCGTTGCCCGCAACTCGTGCGGGTGCCGCTGCGCATGCCGTTGTACAAATCGATCTCCGAAACCGTGTTCGCGATCTTTCACGAGTTCACCCCGCTGGTCGAAGGGCTGTCGCTCGACGAAGCGTTCCTCGACGTAACGCACAGCGTGAGTTTATTCGGTCCGGCGGCCGGCATCGCGGCGTCGATCAAGAGCCGGATCAACGCGGAGACGGGCCTCACCGCGTCCGTGGGCGTAGCGCCGAACAAGCTGACAGCGAAGATCGCCTCGGACCTGGACAAGCCCGACGGCCTGGTGGTGCTCGCGCCGGACACCCTGCAGTCCGTGCTCGACCCCCTGCCGGCGGAAGTGCTGCCGGGCATCGGGCCCGCGAGCCTCGCCAGGCTGCACGCCCGCGGCATCCGCACCATTGCGGAGCTGCGTGCCGCCCCGGACGCCGTGCTAGAGCCGGTTTTCGGCCGCCATGCAGAGCGGGCCCGCGAGCGGGCCGCGGGGCAGGACAACCGCCCCGTTATCGCCTCGCGGATGCCGAAATCAATCAGCGCGGAGGAGACTTTCGACACCGACCTGGATGACCCCCGTGCCCTGCGAACCGAGCTCCTGAGGCTCTCGGAACGCGCCGCGAGCCGGCTCCGCGCCGCCGCGCTCGCCGCCGGCACCGTGCAGGTGAAAATCCGGCGCAGTGATTTTGCTACCTGCACGCGGCAACGCGCGCTCCAGCCGCCCGGCAACAGCACGGACCGCATCCATGCCCTTGCCTGCGAACTCCTGGAGGAATGGCGGCGGGAGCAGCCGCACGCCCGCGTGCGCCTCCTCGGCGTGGGCGGGAACGAACTCCGGCCGGCAGGCCAGGCGGACCTGTTCTCGCCCGCTGCCTCATCGCTCGACCGTGCCGTGGACGAGATCCGGGCGCGCTTTGGCGGCGTGGCTCTCGGCCGCGCGCGCACTTTCGGCGCGCGCCGGATCAGGTAACATCGGGCCGGCGGCGGCAAGGCACCAGCATGTACACCACCTTTTTCGGCCTGAACGAAAAACCGTTTGCGATCACGCCCGACCCGCGCTACCTGTTCATGAGCGAACGGCACGGCGAGGGGCTTGCGCATCTCGTCTATGGCGTGACGGAAAGCGGGGGCTTCATCCAGCTCACGGGCGAAGTGGGCACGGGCAAGACGACGCTGGTGCGGACATTGCTCGGCCAGATGCCGGCCGAAATCGACGTCGCGCTGATCCTCAATCCGAACCTGACCGCGCTCGAGTTCCTGATCGCGATCTGCGAGGAGCTGCGTATCCCGCTGCCGGAAGACCGGGGGAGTGCCAAGGCGCACGTCGACGCCCTCAACCGCCACCTGCTGGATACGCATTCCCGCGGGCGCCGCACTATCCTGCTGGTCGACGAGGCGCAAAACCTGTCCGCCGAGGTGCTGGAGCAGCTGCGCCTGCTTACGAACCTGGAAACATCGCGGCAAAAGCTGCTGCAGATCATCCTGGTCGCCCAGCCGGAACTACGCGAAATGCTGTCGCGGCCGAGCCTGCGCCAGCTCGCACAGCGGGTCACCGGGCGCTACCACCTCGAACCGCTGTCCCGTGAAGAGTCGGCCCGTTACATCGACCACCGCCTCAAGGTCGCGGGCGCGCTGACGGAGATTTTCGAGCCGGCCGCGAAGCGCGAGGTGTATCGCCAGTCCGGCGGCATCCCCCGCCTCATGAACGTGATCTGCGACCGGTCGCTGCTCGGCGCGTACAGTCGCGAGAGCCGCACGATCGACAAGCGCACGGTGCGCCGCGCGGCGGCGGAAGTGTCCGGGACGAAG
Source organism: uncultured Woeseiaceae bacterium (assembly GCA_964607425.1). Lineage (GTDB taxonomy): Bacteria > Pseudomonadota > Gammaproteobacteria > Steroidobacterales > Woeseiaceae > IDS-8. The sequence goes on along the minus strand of CAZSKQ010000002.1, from coordinate 79,340 downwards.
CTCCGTCCGGTCCTGCTGCGCTGGGCGTGGCCCGCGGGCGGCTTGCTCGCGGCCGCGCTGCTCGCGGGCGTGCTCTGGAACGCGCCGCGGCAGGAGCCCCCGCCGGGGACCGCGGCCGGCAGCCCGGCCGCGGGCAGCGCCGCGGCGGCGGTGCCGGATGACGTGCCGCCCGAGACAGCGCCGGAACCGGCTGCGGAGGCTGCCGCGCCCGCGCAACCGGCGGCGCCGGAGGCGGAACGCGTCGGCCTGGACGACGCCCTGCTGGCGAGCGAAGGCAGCGATCTCGCGCATGCGCTGGCGACCCTGTTCGACCTCTGGGGCGCCGAATACCGCGAGGGAGGCGGCTCCGGCTGTGCCCAGGCGGAGGCGCAGGGACTGCGCTGCTATTTCAGCAGCGGCTCCCTCAGCGGCATTCGCCAGCTCGATCGGCCCGTCATCCTGACGCTCACCGACTCCACGGGCACGCACCACCAGGCGGTGCTCGTGGCGCTGTCCGAGGAAACCGGGGCGCTGGCTATCGGCGACCGGCGCGCTGACTGGCCGATCGCGGAGATCTCGCGGCTCTGGTTCGGCGAGTACCTGCTGGTCTGGCGCCCTCCCGACGGAGTAGAGGCGCTGATTCGCCCGGGCACCACGAACCCGAACGTGCCCTGGCTGCGGCAGAGCATGGCCGCCATCGATCCCGCATACCGCCCGGCCGATCCGGAGTCGCGCTATTTCGATGCAGAGCTGGAACAGCAGGTGATGGAATTCCAGCGCCGCCAACGGCTGCGCGTCGACGGCATCGCGGGGGCACGCACGCAAATCCTGATCAGCTCGCTGCTCGGCCGGGACGGCGCACCGCGCCTGACCGCTCCCGTCATCGCGCAGCAATCCGCACCAAAACCGTGAGCCGGCGATGTCTTTTATCCTCGACGCACTGAAGAAATCCGAGGCCGAGCGGCAACGGAAAAGCACGCCCGGCTTCGCCGACGTCCCCGGCCCCCGCGAGGCTTCCGCCACGCCGCGCTGGCTATGGGCGGTGGGCGCCCTGCTCGCGATCAACCTGGCCGTACTGCTTGTACTGCTGCTGCGGCCGGTCTCCGATGCGATACCGGCGGGCACGGTCACGCAGGTGCTGGAGCTGCCCGTATCCCCACCGACGCCGAGCCTCACGGAGGTGGTCAGCGCCGCCACGGAAACCCGGCGCGAGGCCGCGGCGGCCCCTGACGATATCGTTTCGCCCGTGCCCGCGCCCGCGGCGGCGCCGGAGGCAGCGCGCGCAAAGCCGCGCATCGACATGGACTCGCTGTCCACCTTCGAGCAATTGCGCGCCACCGGCGCGTTGCAACTGCCGGACCTGCACGTTGACCTGCACGTCTGGGGCGAGCGGGCCGCCGATCGTTTCGTCGTGATCAACATGAGCCGTTACAAGGAAGGCGCGACCCTTGAAGAGGGCCCCCGGGTGCTCGAAATCATGTCGAACGGGATCGTGCTGGAGCACCGCGGAACCCGCTTCTTCCTGCCGAGCCCGTAGCGAAATCGCGCACTGCAATCGGCGGCTTCCCGCACGCCGGTATTGCTGCAGGTTATCGAGGGATAAGAAAAGGGTTATTCACGCGGGCAAACCGTACCGGTAGCTTTGCGGCCTTGCTTGATCCGGAGTAACTGCCGTGGCCGCCGTTCCCAATCCCGATATTGCACCGCCGTTGCCGGGCAACGACCTGCACGTCCTGCGCACCGCCGTGGCGACATTCGACTACGACCAGCTCCTGTGGGCGAGCGGCTACCTCGCGGGATTGGCGCGAGCGACGGCCACCGGCGGAATACAGCCGGCCGCGCAGCCGGAACCCTCCGCCGCGGAAGCCTTGACCGTGTTTTATGCGACAGAGACCGGCAACAGCCGCCGGATTGCGGAATCGGTGGCCGAGCGGGCACGCGGTGTCGGGCTGGTCGCGGAACTGCAGGACTTGCGCGATTACAAGCCGAAAGCGCTCACCAAGGTGACCAACGCGGTGTTCGTGGTTGCGACACACGGAATCGGCGAAGCGCCCGAGGGCAGCGAAGCCTTTTTCGAGTTCTGGCTCGGCGAGCGCGCCCCGCGGCTCGAGAACCTGAGCTATTCCGTCCTGGCTCTCGGCGATTCCAGCTATGCCGACTTCTGCGCAATGGGGCAGGTCTTTGACGAACGGTTGCGCGCGCTTGGCGCGGGCCCCGTCGTCGATCGCGTCGATTGCGATGTCGATTTCGAGGTATTGGCCGCCGACTGGGCCGAGCGCGTCGTCGCCCGCGCGGCGGAGTCGGCTGAGCCCCAGGTGCGCGCCGGCACCGGACCGGCGCACCTGCACGCTGTCCCCGCGGCGGCGGCGACGCGCGAGCATCCTTTCAGCGCGGAGATCCTCGTAGACCAGCCGATCACGGGCCCGGGTTCCAGCAAGGACGTGCGGCACATCGAGCTGGACCTCGAATCATCCGGGATCACCTACCTGCCCGGCGATTCGCTGGGCGTCCTGCCGAAGAATCCGCCGCAGCTGGTCGCGGCCATCCTCGCGGCCGTGAAGCTCGAGCCCGACGAGGAAGTAACGGTCAACGGCGAGCAGCTGCCGTTGTCACTCGCGCTCTCCGAACACCGGGAGATCACGGTCATCAGCCGGCCCCTGCTGGAGAAGGTCGCGCCCGATCATGACGAGCTGCGGCAAATCCTGGACGATCGCGCTCTCCTCACCGGGTTTTTCGGGACGCGCCAGGTCATCGACCTGTTCGCGGACTACCCGAAAGCCTGGGAAGCGCAGGAACTCGTCGACGCCCTGCGGCGGCTGACGCCGCGCCTGTATTCCATCGCCTCCAGTCCGGATGCGAATCCCGGTGAGGCGCACCTGACCGTGGGCGTGGTGCAGTACGAGGACTTCGGGCGCTCGCACTGGGGTGCCGCTTCCACCTTCCTCACCGGCGGCGCGAGCGAGGTACCGGTGTTTCTCGAGCCCAATGACCGGTTTCGCCTGCCGCAGGACGGCGGCGCTCCCATCGTGATGATCGGCGCCGGGACCGGTGTCGCGCCCTACCGCGCATTCGTCGAGCATCGCCTCGAGCATGGGCACAAGGGAGACAACTGGCTCGTCTTCGGCGAGCGCAACCTCGCGACCGACTTCCTGTACCAGATCGAGTGGCTGCGTTACCGCCGCGACGGCGTGCTGAAGCGCCTGGACGTCGCGTTCTCGCGCGACCAGGAAGAAAAAATCTACGTCCAGGATCGCCTGCGCGAGAAGTCGCGCGCGCTGTTCGAGTGGCTGGAACGGGGTGCGCACGTCTACGTCTGCGGCGACGCCGAGCGCATGGCCGGCGACGTGCACCAGGCACTGGTCGAAATCGTCGGCAAGGAAGGCGGCATGAGCGACGACCGCGCACGGGAATACGTCGCCGGGCTGAAGGCGGCGCAACGCTACCAAAGGGACGTTTACTGATCATGAGCGACAAAGCGCTGTCTGCCGTCGAGCACATCAAGAAACGCAGCAACTACCTGCGCGGCACGCTCGTTGAAAGCCTCGCCGATCCGGCGACCGGTGCGCTGACGGAAGACGACAGGCAACTTGCCAAGTTTCACGGCTTCTACCAGCAGGACGACCGCGACCTGCGCGCCGATCGCACGCGGCGGAAGCTGGAGCCGGCCTACAGGTTCATGGTGCGCGCGCGCATACCCGGCGGCATCACCACGCCCGCGCAGTGGCTGGCTCTCGATGCGCTCGCAACCGCGAACGGCAACGGTACGCTGCGGCTCACGACGCGCCAGTCGTTCCAGTTCCACGGTATTATCAAGAGCGGGTTGAAGGCAACGATCCGCGGTATCAACGACTGCCTGCTCAGCACCATTGCCGCCTGCGGTGACGTCAATCGCAACGTCATGTGCGCTCCCCTCGCGGAACTGAGCGAGGTGCACGAAGCAGCGTACAAGACCGCGCTCTCGATCAGCCAGCTGCTCGAGCCGCGCACGCGCGCTTATCATGAAATCTGGCTCGACGGGGAGCGCGTCGAAGGCACTGCCGATCATGAGCCTATTTACGGCGATAGCTACATGCCGCGGAAGTTCAAGGTCACGATCGCGATTCCGCCGTCGAACGACGTCGACGTCTTCGCCCATGACCTCGGCCTCGTCGCGATCGCAAGAGACGGCAAGCTTGCGGGGTTCAACGTCCTCGTGGGCGGCGGCATGGGTGCAACGCACGGCGAGCCGCAAACCTATCCGCGCGTAGCCGACGTCATCGGTTACTGCACCGTCGAACAGACGCTCGCCGTCGTGGAACAGGTGGTGGCGCTGCAACGGGATTACGGCAATCGCAGCGACCGCAAGCGCGCCCGCCTCAAGTACACGCTCGACGATCGCGGCCTGGACTGGTTCTGCGACGCACTGGCCGAGCGGCTCGGGTTCTCACTGGCAGCCCCGGAACCGTTCGAATTCACGACCCGCGGGGATCGGATCGGCTGGCAGCGGGATCTTCACGGCCGCTGGCACCTGACCCTGTTTATCCCGGAAGGCCGGATCAGGGACACGGCACAGCACCGGGTGCTGTCCGGGCTGCGCGAAATCGCCCGCATCCATACGGGCGACTTTCGTCTGACCCCGAACCAGAACCTGATCGTCAGCAGCATTGCCGATGAAGAGCGGCCGGCCATCGAGAAGTTGCTGGACGAGTTCGGCGTGGCGAAATTGCAGCGCGGATCACCCTTGCAGCAGCAGGCGCTTGCCTGCGTTGCGCTACCGACCTGCGGCCTCGCGATGGCGGAGTCGGAGCGCTATCTGCCGGAGCTCATCGCGAAGATCGAGCCCCTTCTCGAACGGCACGGACTGGGCGATGAAGATATTTCGCTGCGCGTGACCGGCTGCCCCAACGGCTGCGCGCGGCCGTATCTCGCGGAAATTGCGCTGGTCGGCAAGGCACCCGGCCGCTACAACCTGTTCCTGGGGGGTGATGCGCACGGTTGGCGCATGAACCGGCTGGCCGAGGAGAACATCGACGAAACGCGCATTCTTGCCGTGCTCGACGAGCTGTTCGCGGGCTTCAGCGCGGGACGCGCCGCAGGCGAATCATTCGGCGATTACGCGTTGCGCACGGCGTTCGGCGAGGAGCACGGCTGATGTCCCAGGCCGCATTGGAGAAGGGGCCGTGCAAGGCGCGGCAAGCCGGGGCTCTCGACGAGGAGGAAAGCCGTCGGGTCACGCTCGAGCGCTGCAACGAAAACTTCAGCGGGCTCAATGCCCGTGAGCGCGTGGAATGGTCGCTCGCGAACCTGCCCGACCGGCATATCCTGACATCCAGCTTCGGTGCGCAATCCGCCGTCGCCTTGCACCTGGTGACGCAGATTAAAGCCGACATTCCCGTGGTGCTCATCGACACCGGCTACCTGTTCCCGGAGACCTACCGCTTCATCGATACGCTGACCGAGCGACTGTCCCTCAACCTGGTCGTGTATCGTGCCAGCGTGTCGCCGGCATGGCAGGAAGCGCGTCACGGCAAGCGCTGGGAACGCGGTGCGGCGGGTATCAAGGCCTACAACGAGGAAGCGAAGGTCGAACCGATGAAGCGCGCCTTGCGCGAGTTCGAGGTTGGTACCTGGTTCGCGGGGTTGCGGCGCTCACAGTCGAACGGCAGGGCGAACACGCCGTACCTCGAATGGGCGGGCGATCGCTGGAAAGTGCACCCGATCGCCGACTGGTCCGACCGCGACGTGTACCGCTACCTGAAGCGGCACGGCCTGCCATACCACCCCTTGTGGGAACAGGGCTACCTGAGCATCGGCGATCATCACACCACCCGCTCGATCCACGAAGTGGGCCGCAAGCAGGACCTGCGGTTTTTCGGTCTGCAGCGGGAGTGCGGCCTGCACGAAATCGACCTTTCCGAGCTGTAGGAGCCCGCCTTGCGGGCGACGGCACGTTCGCTGACGGTGGTGTCGCGCGTAATGCGCGCTCCTGCACGGCAGGGGCGGCGGGCGGCGCGGTGCGGCGGGACGGCTCGGCGGCGGCGGGACGGCTCGGCGGCGGCGGGACGGCTCGGCGGCGGCGGGACGGCTCGGCGCTGTAGGAGCCCGCCTTGCGGGCGATGCCACGTTTGCTGACGGTGGCGTCGCCCGCAGGGCGGGCTCCTACATGGGGGGCAACTTCGTCGGCAAGTCGGGCGTTACGCGGCTTGCGGGAGACCTTCCGTGCAACCGTTCCTGAGCGGCAGGTCGATCTCCGCCGCGAGGCGGTCGACCTCCTCCTGCGACTCCGCCGCGGCGGCCTGCTCGATCAGCTCGATCGGCCAATGCGGCGCAAACAGCGACACGAATTCCGCCATGTAGCGCCGGAATACCCGGTCCCGCGGCACGCCCAGCCACGTCGTTACCCGGGGAAACAACCCCTTCGCGCTGATCGCTTTCAGCCGTTTCGCCTCGTCGCATTGCAGCGCCATCGGCGCGATGACCCCGGCACCCATCCCCATGCGGACGTAGGTCTTGATGACGTCGGCATCGCGCGCGGTGAAGACGACGTTAGGCTCGAGGTTTTTCTTCGCGAATGCCTGCAGGAAGGACGATTCGCCGATCGAGCTGAACACATAGGTGATAAGCGGATACTCCGCCAGTTTTTCGAGCGTCAGCGGTTCCTTGCTGACTGCCAGCGGATGATCCCGCGGCGCCAGCACGATCCGGTCCCAGCTGTAGCAGGGAAGCAGGTTCAATTCGGGGAAGGCGTTGCGCGATTCCGTCGCAATAGCGAAGTCGACGCGATTATCGGCGACCAGCGCGACAATCTGCTCCGAGGTTCCCTGGTGCAACTCGAGATTCACGCGCGGATAGCGCTCGTGGAACTGCTTCAGGATATCCGGCAGCACGTACCTGGCCTGGGTGTGCGTCGTTGCAATCGAAAGAGTGCCCTCTTCCTCGGCGACCAGCTCCTTGCCCAGGCTGCGGATGTTGTCGACGTCGCGCATGATCCTGCGAGCGTAATCGACGACGGTAATCCCCGCGGGTGTCAATGCGACGAGATTCTTGCCCTTGCGGGAAAAGAGCTGGACGCCGATTTCCCGCTCAAGCTGCCGAAGCTGCTTGCTGATCCCGGGCTGGCTCGTGTAGAGGCGCTCGGCCGCGGTGGTGATGTTCAGGCCATGATCGACGACGCCGAGCAGGTATTTGAGTTGCTTGAGGGTCATGAGCCTCATATGCCCTGTCGCCGCGGAGTTGTCAAATCCGCTGCACGATATACCGGCGCGTTATGGGTGCAGAGCCTTTTCGTATTTTTCGCAACGCAGGCGCCGGCATATGGTGCGTTGATGGAACACTTGCCGATTTTCGTGCGGCTCGCGGGCCAGCCCTGCCTGGTTGTCGGGGGCGGCGGCGTGGCCGAGCGCAAGGTGGAGCTGCTGCGGCGGGCCGGCGCCGTCGTTACGGTAGCCTCCCCGGAAGTGAACGAGCCCCTTGCGGCCCTGCGGGACCAGGGGGAGATACATCATCGCGCCGTTCCCTGGGAGCACGCATTGCGTGAGCGCCCGCTGCTGGTCATCGCGGCAACGGCCGACAGGCACGTCAACGCGCGCGTGGCGGAGGTGGCCGCGGCCGCGGGCATCCTCTGTAATGTCGTTGACGACAACGCGGCATCGACCTTTATCCTGCCTGCCATAGTGGACCGCGCCCCGGTCACGATCGCCATCGGAACCGGCGGCAATGCACCGGTGCTCGCCCAGCAACTCAAAAACCGCATCGAGCGCTGGCTCCCGGCCCGGATCGGCGCGCTGGCGACGCGTGCCGGCCGCTGGCGCGGGCTCGTCAGGAAACGCTTTGCGACGCTTGATGAGCGGCGGCGTTTCTGGCAACGCTTTTTCGCCGGCCCCGCGGCGGAGCATATTCTCGCCGGCCGCGAGAAGGCGGCCGAACAGCTCGTGCGCCGGGAACTGATCGACGGCGCGCGGCCATCAGCGCGCCCGGCCGGCGAAGCCTACATCGTCGGCGCCGGTCCGGGCGATCCCGGCCTGCTCACGGTTCGCGCCCAGCAGCTGCTCGGCCAGGCCGACGTCGTGCTGTACGACCGGCTCGTGTCCCCGGCTGTTCTCGATTACGCGCGCAAGGAAGCGGAGCTGGTCGACGTGGGCAAAACACCCGGCGGCAAATCGCTAAGCCAGGAATGCATCAACGCGCTGCTCGTTAAGAAAACCCGCGCAGGCAATCGCGTCTGCCGGCTGAAAGGCGGCGATCCGTTCGTCTTCGGCCGCGGCGGCGAGGAGATCCTGGCACTCGCGGCTGCCGGGCTGCCGTTCCAGGTCGTGCCGGGCATCACCGCGGCTGTCGGTGCCGCGGCTTACGCCGGCATTCCGCTGACGCTGCGGGGGATGAGCGGCAGCGTGACGCTGGCATCGGCGCAGCTTGCCGGCGGGGCGGCGCCTGATTGGCGGGCGCTGGCGCGCGCAGGCCAGACGCTCTCTTTCTACATGAGCGCGGGCACCCTCGAAGAGACCGCCGGGCAGCTCCTCGCACACGGACTCGCGGCGGAAACTCCGGCCGCCGTGGTCGAGAACGCGACCACTGACCGACAGCGGGTCATCGCCGGCAGCCTGTGCCGGATTGCCGCGAAAGCCCGCTCCATGGGAGTGGCGGCTCCCGCTATCCTGTTCGTCGGCGAGACGGCCGCGCTCGCCGGGGAAGCGGCGTGGTTCGAACCCGTCGACCCCACCTGGACGGGACAGACGGTCGATGCAGGCCGAATGCTGCCGTGAATATGCACGGCCATTACCACCCCGCAAGCGCGACCAGCTTCAGGACGCCGAGGTTGATTGCCAACCCGCCAACCAGCAGGAACAGCCACAGGCTTGCAGCCAGCAGCAGCGGGCGCAATCCCGCGAGCCGTAGCGCAGCAGCCTGGGTGTGCAGCCCCAACGCAGCCATCGCCATCGTCAGCAGCACGGTATCCACCTGTAATATCGATGAGACCCAGGACGGCGGTACCAGCCTTAGCGAGTTGATCCCGGCGATCGCTATGAAAAATACGGCAAACCACGGAATCACGATCCGGTGCTCCCGTCCCGCCGCGGCCGGCTCGCCGCCACGGTACCTCATGGAAAGCAAGAGGAGGAACGGGGCCAGCAACATGACCCGGAACATTTTTTCCGTTACCGCCGTTGACGCCGCAACAGCGCCGACCGCCTCCCCGGCGATCACGACCTGTGCAACTTCATGGATGGTAGAGCCCGCATAGACCCCATATACGTGCTCCGGAATCCCGAGGTATGGATACAACAGCGGATAGACAAACATCCCCAGGGTGCCGAACACCACTACCGTGGCCACCGCGATCGAGGCGCGATGGGCCTGGCCGCGTACGACGGGTTCGGTCGCCATAACCGCGGCCGCCCCGCAAATGGCACTACCGGCACCGATCAGGATCGATGTCTCCCGTTCGAGCTTGAATACTCGCGTGCCAAGCCGGACCGCGATTGTGAACGTCAGTATCACGACCAGGACCCCGACAACCAGGCCTGCCACACCGATTTCGGCGATTTGCTGGAATGTCAGTCGAAAGCCGTAAAGCACGATGCCCAAGCGCAACAGCGTACGTTTGCAGAAATCGACACCGGGCGTTACAAGCGGCGGATAGGCGCTGTTACCGACCAGCATGCCAATGATGATGGCGAGGGTCAGCGAGCCGAGGCCCCAACGCTCCGCCCACGATGTTCCCGCCAGCAACAGGGCAGCGGCGGCGAGCATCGCGACCAGCAGGAGTCCCAGCCACCATGCTCGATCGCGAGCATATGAAATCAAGGCAGACGTCCCTGCAGCGAAAAAGAAAACGGCTTGCCGTTGCCGAACCAACGGCATGATTGGCAGCGGAAGCCTGGCGCCTGCCTGGCGCCCGGCATCAATCGAAGCGTGCGAACAGCCCTATTTCCCTCGTGTTCTCTTCAGCAGGGCCGCGATGCCATCCGCACATTCACTTCGTCTCATCACCTCGAGGACCCGGTTTATCTCGACGGCCGCCCGTGCTTCGCTGCGATTGTCATCGTTGTACAGCTTGATCATCTCCTTGGCGTAAAGCACACCAACTGGCGGCAGGCGCGCCAGGTCCCCCGCCCAGCGCAGGGTTGCTTCCTCCAGCTCTTCCGCGGGGACAACCTTGTTCACGAGGCGCATTGACAGCGCCTCTTCGGCATCGACAAAACGGCCCGTCAAAATCAGCTCGGTGGCCAAACCGATACCGACGATCTTCGGCAAGTTACGCGCGGCGCTCCATTCGCTCAAAAAACCAGCCTGCACGGCCAGCTCGGCCATCCGGGCCCTTTGAGAGGCAATGCGCAAATCGCATGCTATTGCCATTTCGAAGCCGCCGCCGGTTGCTATTCCGTCTATCGACGCGATCACGGGTTGAGGAAGCGTCTCCAGCCTGTCCAGAACCTGGCGGGCGAAACGATGAGTGTGGTCGTTCGTCATCCAGCGGACCATTTCTCCGTTTTCGCCCAGCAGTCCCCAGGTTTCTTCCGGATCGTCCAGCGGCAGGGTCTCCTCTTTCAGGTCACCGCCCGCGCAGAAGTCACCTCCGGCCCCTCGAATGACGATGACGCGTACGTGCGAATGCCGCGCCTCCGCCAGCCTCGCATCGAGCTCGAGCAGCATGCGCGGACCCAGCGCGTTCTTGCGCTCCGGCCGGTTCAATGTGAGCAGTCCTATTGCTTCGGATTCCGGCCTGCCCAGCAGGCTTTTGACTTCCCAGTCAACGTAACGAAAATGCATAGCTACCTCGACAAAGCATCAGTTGACTCGATAAAGCTTCTTTAATTCAGTTTTCGCGATCTTGCCCGCGGCGCTCTTTGGCAGGGGCTCGTTCCGCACCCTGATGGTTTTGGGTACTTTGTAGCCGGCAAGTGATTCACGGCACGCGGCAAAGAGCGTATCTATGTCGATGCGAGCCCCGGCCTCCGGGACGACGATCGCGGTGACGGCCTCGCCCCATTTTTCATCGGGCAACCCGATGACTCCTACCTCGCGAACAAAGGCCTGGGCCGCCAGGACAGACTCTACTTCCACGGCGTAGACGCTTTCTCCCCCCGTCTTTATCAGGTCGGCTTTCCGATCCACCACGTAGAGGAAGCCTTCTTCATCGAGGTAACCCAGGTCGCCGCTGTATAACCGTCCGTCTCGCAGCGCGGCCTGTGTCTGCTCGGGAGCCTTCCAGTAGCCGCTGGTGACCTTGGGGCCCGACATAACGAGCTCACCCACCGTTCCCGGGGGAACTCCGCGGCCCTCTTCGTCAACCACGGCCAAATCGACAAAATTCACCGGTAAGCCCGCGGACCTGGAACGTTCCCGCTCGGCCGCGCTGTTGAAGGCATGGCCCTCCGGCCCGAGAAACGTTACGAAGCCCGTGCATTCGGTCATGGCATAAACATGGCAAAGGACTTCGCCGAATACGCGGTAATTGCGTTCGACCACCGACAGTGGCGAGGGAGCGCCTCCGTAGATGAGGTGGCGGAGAGCAGGCAGCGTGATGCCGTTCAGCGCGACTTGCTCGGCAAGCATAGAGACCAGGGTCATCGGTGCCGCAGTAGCGGTGACTCGCTCCGCAGCCATCAGCTTCAGCGTATCGGCGGGCCGGAAGTGGCAAGCCACCTGGGATCCTCCCACCAGCGGCAGCGCCCAGACGAACATCGCCGATGCCATGTGAAAAAGCGGCGCGCTGTGCATCCAGACGTCGTTCTTTTGCAGGTTCAGGGCCAGGACGCCGTCAAGCGCGCCGCAATATGCGTTCAGGTGGGATATGCATACCCCCTTGGGTTTTCCGGAGCTTCCACTGGTGTAGTAGATTGCCGCGATATCGTCCGGACGAGCGTCATACCTTCCATGGCTGCCGGCGCCTATCGCGGAACGGCTTGCCACTGCGGGAATTCCCTCGGCGGGTGCATCGGACAGCACGAACACCTGGTTCGGCTCTGCCGACGCGCGCGCTGAAGCACGGGCGAGGTCGATATACCCAGGGTCGGCAAAAATCACCTTTGCCCCGGAATCGCGCAGGACGTGCTCGACCTCCTTCTGCGCCAGGCGGAAATTCAACGGCACGAAAATAAATCCACCGAGGGCGCAGGCGAACTGGAGCTCCAGGAACCCGGTCGAGTTCTTCGCGACAACGGCTACCCTGTCTCCGGGATCGACACCCAACCCCTGCAGCGCCGATACCAGGTTCCTTACGCGCCCGCGCAGCGCGCTGTACGTAATGCGAACATTGCCGTCGAGAATCGCCGGCCGCTGGGGGTAGCTGAGACATGCTCGCTCAAAAATTCTCGACAGACTAAACATCGATCAACCGCCAACTCACTTCCTGTCGTCACCGTCCGACTTGCCATCCAGCCTGTGTGTCGCAAGGTATGAGCCCGCCATATCGTAAATGGTATGCAGAGTCGTAAGAGTGTCGTGCGTTACTTTCACCCAGTTCTTCCACTCTGCGAATACGGGCAACTTGTCGTTGATCAATTGCTTGCGCGTCCGGGCATAGCGATCCGTCAGGTCTTTTCCTTCGTCCGTTACTTTGTACGTTAGCCCCTTGACCTTGTTTGGGCGCTGCTTCTCGATGAGTTCCGCTTTGTGCAGCTTGCGAATGCTGTAATGTATGTTCGGTATGTCGTCGCGGTTGAGGATTCTTGAAATGTCCAACACCGATTTTGGCCGATCATGCAACCTGATCATGTTGAGGATGATCAGGTCGGACGGTGTCATATTGGCTTTGCTGTACATAGCAAGGAATTCACTCTGCCACCGGTCGAGCGACGCCTCCAGTCTTGTAATGGTCAGAATCAGCTCAAACATATGAGCTTCTTGATCTGTCTCAGCCAGGTGTGATCTTTGCATCAAAACCTCGAGTTCGATGTGTTTTGCTGACTTCACAAGTCGAGACGCCCAATCGCCGCGCGATTATTGTGCTGCTTCAGTTCATTTCGTACGCGAGATCCGGCGGCAGTAGCTCTTTACGTTGTTGAGGAAGCTCGGGGTATGGACCAAGCTGCGCTGTAAGAACGCAGGAAATCAGTGCTACGAAGCCCATCAGCCACAATGCCAGTGTGTAGTCACCGGTGAAATCGTGACAGTACCCCATTATAACGGCGCCGGCTGCTGAACCGGTCTGAAAAGCCGCGAAGAGGAAACCGAAGATGGTGCCATAGCTGAAGATCCCGACATAGCGGCTGGTCAGGTAACCCAGCAGGTCGAACTCCGCGCCTATCGCCAACCCGACGAGAGTAACGGCAATATACACGGCCGGCCCGCTCATGCCGCTCGCCAGGATGCATGTGCCAAGTACAGGGCCAAACAGGAAAATCATTGCAATGCGGGGAGCGAAGAAGCGGTCCACCAGGTAGCCGACGAAGATACGCCCGAATATCAGCGAAACGCCCAGCAGCCCCTGGAGCTTCGCGGCGTTTTCCGGCGTAAAGCCTCTCGACACCAGCATGGGAATCAAGTGCACGACCACCGCTGTAACGGCCATGCTGGTAAACATGAAGATTATTGCTATGAACCAGACCGATCTCTGGGCGAACGCCTGTCGTACGGTGAAGCCGGAGGTCAGTTTGCTGCCGATATCGCTGCCGCTGCCCTGGAGGGGTTCCCGGCTGAGGTCCACCGGAGCGTCCCGCAACAGGATCAGGATGAGGGGCGTCGTGATCCCGACCAGGACCAGGCCGAGACTCAGGTATGCCACTCGCCATCCGAACTCGGAGATCAGCGCCTGGGCCACGACCGGCATCAGTGCGGCGCCCAGTCCCACGCCGGACAGCCCGATACCCAGGGCGATCCCGCGCCGGTCGTCGAACCAGTTCACGATCACCCGCGAGTAACACAGTGGAGAGGCGGCACATCCCAGCAGTGCGACCAGGAACCACACCGTGTAGAAGTGCCAGATGTTGTCGGTCAGCAGGTAGAGGCTCGCTACCAGTATCCCGAGTGCGAACGTCGATGGCGCCAGCACCCGCTTTACTCCGTAGCGATCGACCAGGAGGCCGAGAACGGGGGCGACAAGCGTCCCCGTCAGGTTTATGACGACCTGCGCAAACGACAGTTCGCCGCGTTGCCAGCCAAATTCACTTTGCAACGGACCGACAAAGGCGCCGAATCCGAAAATTCCGATCGCTGCCCAGCCGGTAGCAAGGCCGATAACCGTCACGCCGACAATGACCCAACCGTAAGTCATTGCCTTCATTCGGCTGGTACTCCCGTATTTCAAAAGAAATTGAGTCTAAAAGAAGCTGACCACTCGAAACCCCGGTCATATACCAACTCGAGATAGGATGCGGGGGTGTTGAAAGCGGACGCGCCACTGACGAGAAATTCTTCGTCCAGCAGGTTACGCGCACCCAAAAACGCTTCCCAGCGTCCGTCCGTGGACTCGAGCATTACTCCCGCATTCAGCAGGTGATAGGACTCCTGGTAAAGCTGCGGGCTGTTGATAGCGTCGTTGTACTGGCCATCGTGATATGACCAATCCAGACGCGGTGTCAGCAAACCCCATTCCAACCCGGTGACCCTGTAAGCGATACCAAGGGTTGCGCTTTTGTCCGGAGTATTGACCAGCTTGTTGTTCGGAAAAATTGGCGACGCATTGGTTATGACCTCCTCGCTCAACTCGTCATACTCTGCATCGATCCAGCCGAACGTTGCGCTGATCGTCCATTGAGGCGCGGGAATCCAGGCGATCTCCAGCTCCGATCCCGAAATATCCGCCGTGCCGCCGTTGAAGGTGATGGAGTTGAAGTTCTCGCGGATGACCAGCTGCAGGTCTCGATAATCGGTGTAGAAGAACGAGGCGTTCAAGCGCAGCGTCCGGTCCAGCCACTCGGATTTGATGCCGAACTCGTAGCTCTTCACTGTTTCCGGCCTGAACGAGCTGGGGGCATTATTCTCGCGCGGCGCGGCAAATCTCTGGTCGAAACCGCCGCTTTTGAATCCTTCGGAATAGGTCAGGTATGTCATGAAGTCGTCGGACCAGGCATAACTGAGGTTCGCCATGAAGTTCGTATCGTCAAATTCTTCCTTGAACTCCGTAAAAGGCAGCAGGCGCGCTCCGGCCGGAAGCGGCCCCGCGGCGGAGAAGTAAATACCTTCGAGCAGGGGCCATGTCGGCGCAAAAGGCGTGGAGCCGAGGTGACCCAACTGGGACGAGTCGCCGAAAGCATAGGTATCCGGGGTAAATCGCTTCGTGTCCTTGGTATACCGGACGCCCGCGGTTATCGACAGCTTCTCGGTCAGCTCGTAAGTACCCTGGGCGAAGATTGCGCGTGAATCGTTGTCGAAGAGACCGCCGCTCAATATGTTGCCCACGGGCAGGATAACAGGGTTCACATCAACCCCGTCTTCCTCGAAATAATAGGCACCGGCGAGCCAGTTCAATGCCTTGCCGTTGACCGGGAAATCGCCGCTGACCTGGAACTCCTGGCTGAACTGGTCCTGCTCGATCTGGTTTCCGCTCTGGAATATGTTGGCCGCGCTGTTGTCGCCGTCCCGGGACGTTTCGGTTTCCAGGCTGCGAACAGCCGTGATTGACTTCAGGCTGAGCCATTCGTTGACATCCCAGCTCAACTCCAGGCTCGTCCCCCAGATATCGAGGTGATCCTTTACCGGGTACGTGCCGCCCGACTCGCCCTTCGGATCGGGCCGGGTGGAGGACACGCAGCCATCCGCGCTGGCCGGGACGCCCGGCGGCGGAAAGCTCGGAGGACCCGCCTGCGGGAATGCAGGATTTATCGATACGGCGGTGCAGGAATCCAGGAGTCCATTGCCGAAAGTCGCGAAGGCACCAAGTTCATTCGGCCCGCCGTTGATGGTCGGGTTGCCGTTTTCCCGGATGACCGTGACATCAGCGGTCAAGTACGCCTGGAACGCTTCGGTCGGTTCCCACAGCAGCGCTGCCCTCGCTGAATGGCTGTCGTCATCGCCGAGATCCAGGCCGTCAAAACCGCGAATGACATAGCCATCCCGCTTGCGCAGGCTGTAAGCGATGCTCCCGTTCAGGTTGTCGTGAATAGCGCCATTCAGCCGCGCGGTGAGGAACCGCATATCGTCGCTGCCGACCTGGGCCGCCACGCTTGCCGCGAAGTCGTCCGTTGGTCGTTTCGCGTGGATTGAGATAGCACCGCCTATGGTGTTCCTCCCGAACAAGGTACCTTGCGGCCCCCGGAGCACCTCGATGCGATCGATTTCCAGGAAATCCAGCACCGATCCCAGCGAGCGGGCAATGTAGACGCCGTCGATATACAAACCCACTCCCGGGTCGGTCACCGGCGTGAAGTCCTGCTGCCCGACACCCCGAATGAAAATCTGCGCCGCATTACCCGACCCGGAAACCGGTGAGGCACCCTTGAATGTCAGGTTCGGTACGAAATCGTCCAGCCTGTCGGCTGAATCAACTTGCCGGAATTCCAGGTCACTGGCGGAGAAGGCAGAAACCGAGATAGGGGTCTCCTGCAGGCCTTCTTCCCGCTTGCGCGCGGTGACCACGATCTCCTCGAGCGCTGACTCGACGGATTGGCTGTCCGCCGCGTCGGCAGGGCGAAAAAGAGCGGGAACGGCCAGGACAATGCCGACCTTGATCATTAGCAGATATCGAGAGCGTGAATTCCAATTGGCTGACATCTTTATTCCTTGAACTCCCAAATATCGCGTCGATTAAAATTTGTAAGGGCCTACTCAGCTACGTCGCTGACTTCTTTTCCGCTGCCGGTATCCGAACGGAACGGGCCGAAGGCGGCAAAATCCTCCATGGCTTTTTCGATCTCCTCCGGTGCGTTCATGACAAAGGGACCGTGCCAGCAGATCTTCTCAGCGATCGGCTTGCCGCCGAAGACCAGGAAACGCGCGGCGCGCGGCGCCTGAACCTCTATGTCTCCGATTTTCCCGAGGACGGCTGTCTCGCCCTCCGGGAGTTCCCGGTCGCCAATACGGAGCGTTCCTGCCACGGCAAATATCAACACGTTGAAGCCGTCCGGCGGGGAATAGCGGAAATCGCCGCCGGAGTTCATGATCACGTCGAAATAGAACGGATCGCTGGGGCGGTGCCTGGAAGGGAGGGGCCCTTTTTGGCCCTCGAACTGGCCGGCAATTGCACGCACGTGACCGTGGCCGTTCAGCGGAATGCTCGGGACGGATTCGGGCAGCACAGATGCATAGAATGGAGCGTCCTGCTTGTTGGCGGCAGGCAGGTTGATCCAGAGCTGCGCGCACCAGAACAGGCCTTCCGTATTTTTGGGCGTCTCGTCGTGCGTGAGCCCGCTGCCATTGGTCAGCCATTGCGCGCCCCCGGGCATGACGTACCCCAGCGGCTGGGCATCGCTCCTGTGCCTCAAGGTGCCTGAAAGCATGTAGGTCAGGGCCTCGAAACCGCGATGGGGATGCTCGGGAAAACCGCGCGCGAAGTCTTCCGCGCGATCGCACTTCGTCTCATCGAACAGGAGAAACGGATCCGTGAACTCGTAATCGGAGGGAACGAACCACCTCTTGATCAGGGTGTCCGCACCTTCGCGGCGAATTTCCGCCGGGAACACCTTGCGAATGTTCCGAATCGTCATATGCCTCCCTCCTCCCCCCGTTGACGCGGACACAACACGGCCGCGGCAGCCATAAAGCTGCCCCATGCTCGAGTAGAAAGCCCCATATGGACTGTCCGGATCATTTGTGCCCGAGCGGTCTGCTCATCGCTGGATAAATGTTGCAGAGTGATTTACCCAGCAAATTCGAAAGTAATACAGCCGTCAAAAAATGGCAATGATTACCGGGCGAGGCCCGGACCGGGTGGCTGGAAAGGGAATGGCGTGGACCCCGTGGCCCGGTGGATGAAGTCCACCACCATGGTCATGGGCGCTGGCGCAAGGCAGCGTTACGCCGGAGGCGCCTCACCGCCGGCCACGGGCAGGCAGCTAATCGGTTACCGGTTCATCCCGAACGACCGGCAATCCCTGCTCGTGCCAGGCAAGCATGCCGCCGGTCAGGTTGGCGGCCCGCCGGGCTCCCGCCTTCTCGAGCAGCACCGCGGCCTGGGTGGAGCGCCCGCCGGATCGGCAGACCACGACAATCGGCTGCTCCAGGGCAAGCGTGTCGACGTGCTGCGGAAGCTGCGACAGCGGAATCAGCCGCGCCCCGGCAATGTGACCGAGCGGCCCGACGAACTCGTCCGGCTCGCGCACGTCGATGATCTGCAACTCCTGCCCGTAATCGGCAACCCAATCGGGATCGATCTCCGCGATGCCGGCATACGTATAACGAAGCGGCGCCCACGTCTGCGTGTGCATGCCGTCGAGGTCGATCTCGCCGCACTTCAGGTTCGCGGGCAGGGCGGAATCGATCTGCTTCGGGTGCGGAAGGTTGAGATTGCTGACGAAGCCCACGAAATCACGTTCGTCGCGCTCGCCGCCGATTCTCGGGTTGTGACGCCGCTCCTCGCCGACACTGCTCACGGTCAACCCGCGATAATCGTGCGCCGGGTAGACCAGGCAGCTGTCGGGCAGCGCGAATATCTTCCCGGTGATCGAGCGATACAACGCGTGCGCATTCCCCTGCTGAAAATCGGTGCGGCCGGTGCCGCGGATCAGCAGCGCATCGCCGGTAAAGGCCATGCTCTTGTCGTCCAGGACAAACGTCATGCAGCCGTCCGTATGTCCGGGCGTCTCCAGCGCTTCCAGGAAACGCGCTCCGAACCCGATCCTGTCGCCATCCTTCAGTGCCAGGTCCATGCCGCTGGCGCCTGCATGCGCGGAAACCGCAATCCCGCTGCCCACCAGTTGCTTCAGCAGCCATGCGCCGGTCACGTGGTCGGCGTGGACGTGCGTGTCGAGCGCGTACAGGAGACGCAGGTCGAGTTCCTGCAGCAAGGCCACGTAGCGCTGTACCTGCGCGAACACGGGATCGATCACCAGCGCTTCCCCGGCATCGGGATCTGCGAGGAGGTAAGTGTAGGTGGAGGAGCGGGAGTCGAATAGTTGGCGAAATACGATATTCATGGCATGCGGCATCGCAGTGTACGGGCGGGGGATACGTCGCGGCGGATTGTATGCCGCGGCAGAAGCCGTAGTAAACAGACGGGCGGGTAACGTGGCTCGGCATCGTGCCGTATGGTAAAAGGCAAGCTCGCATTGAAACTCAAGTAAAAGTAAAAGGAGCCTGCAGTGAGCCGTACCGCGATCAATCCCGAACACATGTACAACTCGATACAGTTCGGCTTCTCTCACGCCATCGAGAGCAAGGGTGGCCGGGTTTTGCACCTGGCAGGCCAGGTCGCCTGGGATGACGCGGGAAACCTGGTAGGCCCGGGCGACCTCGAAGCACAGTGCGCGCAGGTATGCAGGAACCTTAAAGAAGTGCTGACCGCCGCCGGCATGACCCCGGCGAACGTCGTCCGGTTGCGCACCTATGTCGTCGACTACTCGCCCGACAAGCTGGACGTGATCGGCGCCGCACTGGCGAATTTCTACGGCGACGTCACGCCTGCAGCCAATACGCTGCTGGGTGTCGCATCGCTTGCCATGCCGGATTTCCTCATCGAAGTGGAAGCCACCGCGGTCGCTTCGTAGACTAAAGGCCCGCGCGCCACGCATCCGCAAGAAAACAGTTGACACACGCGCAGCTTGCCGCGAACATCGGACCCATGCTGAAGTTTGGACCCATCGTGAAGACCCTCGACACCGGCGTGCTGCCGTCGGTCGATCTTGCGTCGGGCCTCGTACTCGTACTCGTACTTATTAGCCGACATAGGTGCGGAACGGCGACTTAGGCCCAGACTTCAGCGAAACCCTAAGACTCCAAACCCCGCACCGGGCAACCAGTGCGGGGTTTTTGCTTTTCAGGGGTACGCAAAAAGGTCCAGGCCATCGCCGCCCCGCGATGGAGAACAAGTAAAGTGAAAAGCGACGCCATCAAACACGGACCCTCACGCGCCCCCGCCCGCGCCATGCTGCGCGCGACGGGGCTCGACGACGCGGCGATCGCGAAACCGCTGATTGCGGTTGTGCACAGCTGGTCGGACGTCTCACCCTGCAACCTGAACTTGCGCGACCTCGCGCAGGATGTGCGTGCCGGCATCCTGGCCGCCGGCGGCACGCCGGTCGAATTCAATACCATCGCGGTAACCGATGGCATTGCAATGGGCACGTCGGGGATGCGGGCTTCGCTCGCTTCGAGGGAACTCATTGCCGATTCGATCGAGCTCGCCGTGCGCGGCCATTGCCTCGACGGACTCGTCGTACTGTGCGGTTGCGACAAAACGATCCCCGCCGCGGCGATGGCGCTGGCGCGACTCGACCTGCCGGGCCTGATGCTGTACGGCGGCAGTATCCTGCCCGGCTGCCACCGCGACCGGAGCACTACCATCCAGGACGTGTTCGAAGCGGTCGGGGCGCATGCGGCCGGCAGCATGGACGATGCCGAGCTCCTCGAGATCGAGAAGACCGCCTGCCCCGGGGCCGGCGCCTGTGGCGGCCAGTTCACCGCCAACACGATGGCGCTGGCGACGGCGTTCCTCGGTCTTGCGCCGATGGGCCTGAACGACATCCCCGCACCGGATCCCGCGAAACGCGACGCGGCGCGCGAATGCGGCAAGCACGTCATGCGGCTGGTGCGCGAAGAGCGGAGTGCGCGTCGCTTCGTCACCGCCGAATCCATCCGCAATGCCGCGGTTGCGGTAACCGCGACCGCGGGTTCAACCAACGCGATCCTCCACCTGCTTGCGATCGCACGCGAAGCCGGCATCCGGTTCGAGCTGGACGAGTTCGACGCGATCAGCCGCGAGACCCCGGTCATCGCCGACCTGAAGCCGGGTGGCCGCTACATGGCTCCGGACATGTACCTGGCGGGCGGCGCGCGCCTCCTGGGAGCGCGCCTGCGGGAAGCCGGGCTGCTGCGCGACATCGAAACCGCCAGCGGCGACTCGCTGTTCGCGGAGATCGAACGCGCACAGGAACGGAACGGGCAGCAGGTGATTTTCTCCGCCAGCGCACCGCTCAAGGCGCGCGGCGGCTTCGGCATCCTGTATGGCAATCTCGCACCGGAAGGCTGCGTGGTGAAGCTCGCGGGACACAGCGCACTGCGCTTCGCAGGCACGGCGCGCGTTTTCGACTGCGAAGAGGACTGCTTCGCCGCGATCGAGAAACGGCAGGTCGCGGCCGGCGACGTGATCGTGATCCGCGGCGAAGGCCCGGTCGGCGGCCCCGGCATGCGCGAGATGCTGGCCGTGACGGCCGCGCTCATCGGGCAGGGCCTCGGCGGTGAGGTCGCACTGATCACCGATGGCCGGTTTTCCGGCGCTACCCACGGCTTCATGGTCGGCCACGTCTGCCCGGAAGCGGCGCTCGGCGGCCCCATCGGCAAGCTGCGGGATGGCGATCGTATCGTCATCGATGTCGAAGCGCGTACGCTCTCGACCGACGCCGACCTCGCCGCGCGCACGAGCTCCTGGCGCTCACCGCGCGAGGCGGAAGCGAGCGGTGCCCTGGCCAAGTTCGCTGCCAGCGTGAGCTCCGCCTCGACCGGCGCCTGCACGGCGTTCCCGAAACCGCGCGCCGGAGCGGTCGCTTATGCGCCGGCAAGGGAATCGTGCGCACCTTCGTCGCGCAGCGAGATCCTCTGGACCCCTTTCCTACCCGTTCTTTAACCTTGACTGCGGAGCAGACAATGAAGAGTTATTCCATCGCCGACGCGAACCCCGCCGCTCTCCAGAGCCAGACTATCGTGGTATACGGCTACGGCAGCCAGGGCCGCGCCCATGCCCGCAACCTGCATGACTCCGGCTACCGGGTCATGGTCGCGGCACGCCCCGGTGCGAGCTTCGAGCAGGCGGCGCGCGACGGGCTCGCGGTCGACTTGCCGGAGCGCGCGATACCGGCCGCCGACCTGATCGCGCTTTTGACGCCGGATATGACGCAGGCCGAGCTGTATCGCGAGGTCATCGCCCCGCATGCGCGGCAAGGCGCGGCGCTCCTGTTCGCGCACGGCTTCAACGTGCACTTCAAACAGATCGAGGCGCGCGCCGATCTCGACGTCGTGCTGGTCGCGCCCAAGGGCCCGGGTGCACTGGTACGACGCCAGTACGAGCAGGGCCGCGGCGTGCCCTGCCTGATGGCCGTTCACCATGACGCCACCGGCAAGGCGAAGGAACTGGCGCTGGCCTACGCGCACGGCATCGGCGGCACCCGCGGCGGCGTAATCGAAACCTCGTTCGGCGAGGAAACCGAAACCGACCTGTTCGGCGAACAGGCGGTGCTCTGCGGCGGTGCCACCGAGCTGGTTTTGATGGGCTTCGAAACCCTGGTCGAGGCCGGCTACCAGCCGGAAGTCGCCTACTTCGAATGCCTGCATGAGCTGAAGCTGATCGTCGACCTGCTGCACGAGGGCGGGCTTGCCAAGATGCACCGCTTCATCTCCGAGACCGCACAGTACGGCGACCTCACCCGCGGCCCGCGGGTGGTGGACGAGCACACTCGCAAACAGATGCGCGCCATCCTGCGCGAAATCCAGGACGGCCAGTTTGCGCGCGAGTGGGTGACGGAGCACCGCAGCGGTCGCGAGCGCTATCAATCGCTCAAGCAGCGCGACATCGAGCACCCGATTGAAACCGTCGGCCGGCGCCTGCGCGCCTCGATGAGCTGGCTGGAGGAAGAACCGGAAGACCAAGCCGCAGCGCCTGCCCCGAAGAAGGCAGCCACGGGATGAGTCGACAGGCCATTTTGCCCGCCGTGGCGCCGCCGCCGGCGAGCGCCCGCGGCGCCGATGTGCTGCTGGGCGCGCTGCAAGCCGAAGGGGTGGACCTGGTCTTCGGCTATCCGGGCGGCGCGATCATGCCGGTGTACGACGCGCTGGTGGATTCCGGCATCCGTCACATCCTGGTGCGGCACGAGCAGGGTGCGGCACTGGCCGCGAACGGCTACGCGCGCCATACCGGTCGCGTCGGCGTCTGCCTCGCGACCAGCGGCCCAGGTGCGACGAACCTTGTTACCGGCATCGCCGACGCCTTCCTCGATTCGGTGCCGATGGTGGCGATCACGGGGCAGGTAGCGACGCAGCTGATGGGTACCGATGCCTTCCAGGAGGTCGACATTTTCGGCATTACCCTGCCGGTCGTGAAGCACAGCTTCATCCTGCGCGATCCGGGGCGGATCGCAGCGACCGTGCACGAGGCATTCCGCATCGCCCGCGAAGGCCGCCCCGGTCCGGTGCTGATCGATCTGCCCAAGGACGTCGCCGTCGCGATGGTGGAGGCGCCGTCGGGAGAGTTCCAGGCCGCGCCCGCCGCACCGGCGGTCGAGCGCAGCGCCGTGCAGCGCGCGCGCACCCTGATCGCCGCCAGCCGGCGGCCGGTGTTCTACACCGGCTACGGCGCGGGGCTTGCGGGTGCCGAGCAGGCGCTGCGCCAGCTCGTGCGCGACACCGGCATTCCGGTGGTAAGCACGCTCAAGGGCCTGGGTGGCGTCCCCACGGACGATCCGCAGTTCCTCGGCATGCTCGGCATGCACGGCAGCAAGGCCGCCAATCTCGCGGTGCAGGAGTCCGACCTGCTGATCGTCGTCGGCGCGCGCTTCGACGACCGCGCCACCGGCAAGCTGGCCGCGTTCGCGCCGCACGCCCGGGTGATCCACCTCGACACCGACGGGGCCGAAATTTCCAAGCTGCGCTATGCGCAGGTGCATATCGTCGGCGACTTGCGGGCGATTCTCCCGCAACTCGGCTGCCGGCCGGACATCGGTCCCTGGCAGGCACGCTGCGACGTGCTGCGGCGGGACTCGCAGCCGCGCTACGACGCGCCGGGCACGGACATCTACGGACCGGCATTGCTGCGCCGCATGAGTGAGCTCGCGCCGCCCGGCACGGTGGTGGCTGCCGACGTCGGGCAGCACCAGATGTGGGTGGCGCAGCACTGCATCCACCGCGCCATCAACCGGCACTTGACGAGCGGCGGCCTCGGCACGATGGGCTTCGGCCTGCCCGCGGCGCTGGGCGCGAAGCTCGGCAATCCGCAAGCGGAGGTCGTCTGCGTTACCGGCGACGGCTCGATCATGATGAACATCCAGGAGCTAGCCACGCTGCGCCGCTACGGCGTGGCGGTAAAGATCGTCCTGCTCGACAACAGCTCGCTCGGCATGGTGCGCCAATGGCAGGAGCTGTTCTTCGAGGAACGTTATTCCGAGGTCGATCTCGCCGACAACCCGGACTTCGCTGAAGTCGCGCGCGCTTTCGGCATCCGGGCCGCGACCATCGAACGGCGCGACCAGGTCGACGCCGCGCTCCGCACGATGCTGGCCGCCGACGGCCCCTATTGCCTGCACGTGAAGATCGATCCGCGAGCGAACGTGTGGCCGCTCGTCCCCCCCAATACCCCGAACGACAAGATGATGGAGAAACAGCCGTGAACCCCGATCGTCCCGATACCCCCGACCGCGAGGCTTCCGGCGCGCGCGCCGCGCCGCCGGAACCGACGGCATCCGCGCTGAACCTGCTGCTCGCCGATCGCGAAGGCGCGCTGGTGCGCATCCTGGGCCTGGTAGAACGGCGCGGCTTCCGGTTCAGCGCAATCAGCACGCATCCGACGCCGCAGGGCGTGAAGCTGTCGCTGGCGCTGGATTCCGACCGGCCCGCCGACGTGTTGCTGCGCCAGGTCGCGCGTTGCCAGGACGTGCTGGAGGCCGCCCTGGACGTGCACCGCCGGCCCCGGGCCGTGCGAGCGCCCCGATGAGCGACCGGGTACGCATCTTCGATACCACCTTGCGCGACGGCGAGCAGTCGCCGGGCTGCTCCATGACGCGGGCGCAGAAAATCGTGATGGCGCGCGCCCTGGCCGAGCTGGGTGTGGACACGCTCGAAGCCGGCTTCGCGGCGGCCAGCCCGGATGACTTCGCCGCCATCCAGGATATTGCAAGGAGCGTGCGCGGCAGCGGCGTCGCGGCCCTGGCGCGCTGCCAGCGCCATGACATCGAGCGCGCCGCGGCGGCGCTCGAAGGCGCCGAGGCGCCGCGTATCCACGTATTCATCGCCACCAGCGACCTGCATCTCGCGGCCAAGCTGCGCATGAGCCGCGGGGAGGCGCTGGAAGCCGCCTGCATGGCCGTGGAGCTCGCCCGCCGCTACGTCGACGACGTGGAATTCTCGGCCGAGGACGCGTCGCGTTCCGATCCCGGGTACCTGGCCGAAGTATTCAGCGCCGCGGTCGCAGCCGGCGCCTCCACGCTGAACGTACCGGACACGGTGGGCTACGCGATACCCGCCGAATATGCCGCGCTCTTCGCGTACCTGCGCGACCACGTGCGGGGCATCGAGCGCGCGGTGCTGAGCTGCCACTGCCACGACGACCTGGGGCTGGCGGTGGCGAACTCGCTGGCGGCGATCGAGAACGGTGCGCGCCAGGTCGAATGCACGATCAACGGCATCGGCGAGCGCGCCGGCAACGCGGCACTGGAGGAGATCGTGATGGCACTGCGTACCCGCGCCGCGCACTATGGCGTCGCGACCCGCATCCGCACGGAGCGCCTGTACCCGGTGTCGCGGCGCCTCGTCAACCTGACCGGCAGTGTTGTCGCGCGCAACAAGGCGATCATCGGCGCAAATGCCTTCGCACACGAAAGCGGCATCCACCAGCACGGCATGCTGCGCAACCCGGCGACCTACGAGATCATGGCTCCGGAAGACGTGGGCGTCTCGCGTTCGCAGCTCGTGCTGGGCAAGCACAGCGGCCGCGCCGCCCTGAACGGGCGCCTGCGGGAGCTCGGGATCGTGCTGGACGAGCCGGCGCTGAACCGGGCCTTCGCGCGCTTCAAGGCCCTGGCCGACCGCAAGAAAGAGGTGTTCGACGCCGACCTCGAGGCCATCGCCCTCGGCAGCGGCGGCGAGCAGGGTCCGTGGCGCCTGGTCGCCCTGCAGGCCCAGGGCGCGATCGGGCGCGAAGCCGTGCCTGCCGCAAGCGTGCGGCTGGCGCACGGCGACGGGCGCATAGTGCAGGAGGCGGCGGTCGGCGACGGCCCCGTGCACGCGATCTTCGCGGCGATCGAGCGCGCCACCGGCACCCGGATCACGCTGCGCGAGTACCACCTGCGTTCGCTGTCGACCGGCGAGGACGCGCAGGGCGAAGCGCGCATCGATGTGCTCTGCGGCGGGCGCGAATACAGCGGGCGCGCTGCCAGCACCGATGTCCTGGAGGCCAGTGCCCTGGCACTGGTGGAAGTAATCAATCGCATCGAGCGCCGGAGGGCGCTCCGGAGCCCTGAAAAGGAATTGGCACTCGTGGATTCACAAGCATGAAAACATCCGAATACATCTGGTTCAACGGCGAGCTCATTCCCTGGGGGGATGCGAAAGTGCATGTAATGTCGCATGCGCTGCACTACGGTTCCTCCGTCTTCGAGGGGATCCGCTGCTATGAAACCCCGACGGGACCCGCGATCTTCCGCCTCGCCGATCACGTCGAACGCCTGTTCGCGTCGGCGGCAATCTATCGCATGACCATCCCGTTCACGCCGGAGGAAATCGCAAGCGCCTGCCGCGAAGCCGTGAGCGCGAACGGATTGGTCTCGGCCTACCTGCGGCCGCTGGTGATGCGCGGCGTCAGCGGTATCGGCGTCTGCCCGGAGCCGGAGACGCCCGTGGAGGTGATGATCGCGGCGATGGAGCTGGGCGCGTACCTGGGCGAGGAAGGCCTGGCGCGGGGCATCGACGCCTGCGTCTCGAGCTGGAATCGCGCTGCCCCCAACACCTTCCCGACAGCGGCGAAAGCCGGCGGCAATTACCTGAACAGCCAGCTCATCGCCATGGAAGCAAAACGCAACGGCTATGCCGAGGGCATTGCACTCGCCCCCGACGGGACGCTGAGCGAGGGCAGCGGCGAGAACCTCTTCATCGTGCGCAAGGGTGTGCTGTTCACGCCGCCGGCCTCGGCATCGATCCTGGTCGGCATCACGCGCGATACCGTCTTCGAGCTCGCCGCCGACCTCGGCCTCACGATCGTGGAGCAACCCCTGCCGCGAGAGCTGCTCTACCTTGCGGACGAGGTCTTTTTTACCGGCACCGCCGCCGAGATCACCCCCGTTTGCTCGGTCGATCGGCATCCTGTCGGCAGCGGCAGGCGCGGACCGGTGACCGCCCTGCTGCAGGAAAAATTCTTCGGCCTGTTCGACGGGCGCACAGCGGATCGGTGGGGCTGGCTCGATCGCCTGCCCGCGCCAGCGCCGGTGCAAGCCGTGAATGCCGTCGTTTAGCGAGAGCCTCATGCCGCGCACCATCATCGACAAGATCTGGGAAGCCCATTGCGTCCGCGCGGAGACGGCCGACGCCCCGGCGATCCTTTATATCGACCTGCACCTGGTGCACGAGGTCACGTCGCCACAGGCCTTCGCGGAACTCGCCGCTCGCGGCCTGCCGGTGCGCCGTCCCGGGCGCACCCTGGCCACGCTCGACCATTCGACGCCGACCCTGCCGGCGAGTGCCGACGGGCACCTGCCGTATGCGAACGAAGCCGCGGCCGCACAGGTGGCGGCGCTGGAGGCGAACTGCGCGGCATTCGGTATCGAGCTGCACGGCTTCGGCTCCGGCACCCGCGGCATCGTGCACGTGATCGGTCCCGAGCTCGGCGCGACCCAACCCGGTATGACCATCGTTTGCGGCGACTCCCACACCGCCACGCACGGCGCCTTCGGCGCGCTGGCCTTCGGCATTGGCACCAGCGAGGTCGGCCACGTGCTGGCTACCCAGTGCCTGCTGCAGCGGCGGCCGAAGACGCTGGCCGTGACGGTGGACGGCAAGCTGCCGCGAGGCAGCGGCGCCAAAGACCTCATCCTGCACATCGTGGGGCAGCTCGGGATGGACGGCGGCACCGGGTACGTGATCGAGTACCGCGGTGATGCGATCGGCGCCCTCGACATGGAAGCGCGCATGACCTTGTGCAACATGTCCATCGAGGCCGGAGCCCGGGCCGGGCTGGTGGCGCCGGACGAGGTCACGTTCGCCTGGCTGCGCGGCCGGCCGAAGGCGCCGCGCGGCGCCGCTTTCGATGCCGCCGTGAAGCGCTGGCAGGCGCTCGCGAGCGACCCCGGGGCAGCGTTCGACCGCGAGATTCGCATTGACGCCTCCGCTCTCGCGCCCACGATCACCTGGGGCACTAACCCGAGCCAGGTCGTGGCGATCGATCGCACCGTACCCGCCGCCGGCGACGCGCTCGCCCATGACGCGCTGCGGTACATGGGTTTTCGCGCCGGTGCGCCGGTGCTTGGGGAAAAAGTCGACGTGGTATTCGTCGGCTCCTGCACCAATGGCCGCCTGTCCGATTTGCGCGAGGCCGCGGCGATCCTGCGCGGGCGCCGCATCGATTCCGGGGTGCGCATGCTGGTGGTACCCGGCTCCGAGGCAGTCAAGCGCGCGGCCGAGGCCGAAGGCCTGCATGACGTGTTCCTCGCGGCCGGGGCACAGTGGCGCGAGCCCGGCTGCTCGATGTGCATCGCGATGAACGGCGACGACGTCGCGGCGGGCGAGCTCGCGGTAAGCACCTCGAACCGCAACTTCAAGGGCCGGCAGGGCCCGGGCGCCCGCACCGTGCTCGCGAGCCCGGCCACGGCGGCGGCCTGCGCGGTCGCTGGACATATCGCCGACCCGCGTGCCTTTACGGAGGTAGTCGCTTGATGGAACCTCTCACCCGCTTCGTCTCGCAGCTTGCCGTGCTGCCGGTCGAGAACATCGACACGGACCAGATCATCCCGGCACGCTTTCTTACCACCACAGAGCGCGCGGGCCTCGGCCGCCACTGCTTCGCCGACTGGCGCTTCGATTCCAGCGGCGCGGAGCGTGCCGATTTCGCCCTGCACCAGGCCGGCATGCGCGGTGCGGGCGTGCTCCTCGCTGGCCGCAACTTCGGCTGCGGCTCCTCGCGCGAGCACGCGCCCTGGGCCCTGCTCGATTTCGGCATACGCGCGGTGATCTCGACCCGTATCGCGGACATCTTTCGCAATAACGCACTCAAGAACGGCCTTTTGCCGATCGAAGTCACGGAGGAAGCCTCGCAGGCGATCGCCGCCTGTGCCGGGCGCGAAATTGCGATCGACCTGCAGGAACAGCGGATCGAGCTGCCGGAGGGTACGGCAATCGCGTTCGCGGTCGAGCCGTTTGCGCGCCGCTGCCTGCTCCGCGGCGTCGACCAGCTCGGCTACCTGCTGTCGGAGGCGGACGCCATCGCGGCCTTCGAAGCGAGCCGCACGGACGGGCACCCTGCCCGCCACCCGGCTTCACCCACGAGGTAACCCGCGCGTGAAATCCAGCATCGCCTGTCTTCCCGGTGACGGCATCGGCCCTGAAGTCTGCGCCGAAGCAACACGCCTGCTCGACACCGTCGCCGACGCGTTCGGGCATTGGTTCGAGCTGGAACACGGCCTGATCGGCGGCGCCGCGATAGACGCGGAGGGCGAGCCGCTCCCGCCCGCGACCCGCGACCTGTGCGAGCGCGCGGATGCCGTGCTGCTCGGCGCCGTGGGCGGACCCAGGTGGTCCGAACCGGAGGCCGCCGTGCGGCCCGAGCAGGGCCTGCTGCAGCTGCGCGCGGCGCTCGGGGTGTACGCCAACCTGCGCCCGGTAAAACCGCACCCCGTCGGCGCCAGGCGTTCGCCGCTGAAGCCCAGCCTGTTGCGCAACGTCGATATCCTGTTCGTGCGCGAGCTCACCGGCGGCAGCTACTTCGGCGAAAAGCGGCGCGACGGCGACACGGCCTTCGACGCCTGCCGCTACTCGGTGGCGGAAATCGAACGGACCGCGCGCCGGGCGGGAGAGCTGGCGCGCTTCCGGCGCGGCAAGCTCACCCATGTCGACAAGGCAAACGTCCTCGAGACGTCGCGCCTCTGGCGGGCGACTGTCACGCGCGTGATGCGCGACGAGTTCCCGGACGTGACCCTGGAACACGTGCTGGTCGACGCCATGGCGATGCACCTCCTGACGCAGCCCGCGCATTACGACGTCATCCTGACCGAGAACCTGTTCGGCGACATCCTCACCGACGAAGCTTCCGTGCTGGCCGGGTCGATGGGTCTTTTGCCTTCGGCCTCGGTAGGCGACGGGCGGCGCGGCTTGTACGAGCCCATTCACGGCTCCGCGCCCGATATCGCCGGGCGCGGCATCGCCAATCCGTACGCAAGCCTTTTGTCGGTCGCGCTGCTCTTGCGCCATTCGCTGTCGCTTGAGGTGGAAGCGCGGGCGGTCGAGCGTGCCGTATCCGACGCGCTGGACGCGCGCGTGCTGACGCGCGACCTTGGCGCGCGCGGCGCCGTCGACACGCGTACGGCCGGCGGCTGGGTGGCACGGCGGGTACGCGAGCTCGCGGACGCGGCGCAGCGGGTCGCATGATCGCGCGCCGCGACGCCGCGCAGGCATTCGCCCCCTCGCCGGGGACGCGCGGCGGCAACGGAATGCCCATCGACGCCGGGGCCTGGCTGCGCGCCATCCTCACCGCGCCGGTTTACGACGTCGCCCGCACCACGCCGCTGGACCCCGCCCCCCGGCTCACCTCCCGCCTCGGCGCATCGGTCCTGCTGAAGCGCGAGGATCTCCAGCCGGTGTTTTCGTTCAAGCTGCGCGGCGGGTACACGCGGCTCGCGCGACTGACCGCCGCGGAACGGGCCCGGGGCGTGCTGGCGATCTCGGCCGGCAACCACGCCCAGGGGGTTGCGCTGGGCGCCCGGCGGCTGGGCATTGAAGCAGTGATCGTGATGCCGGCGACGACACCGCGAATCAAGGTAGACGCGGTGCGGACGCTCGGCGCCCGCATTGTGCTGCACGGCGAAGCCTACGACGATGCCGCCGCGCACGGGCTCGCGCTCGCAAAACGCGAAGGCCGCACGTTGATCCACCCTTACGACGATCCCGACGTCGTTGCCGGGCAGGGCACGGTCGCGATGGAGCTGATGTCGCAGCACCAGGGAAAACTCGACGCCGTCTTCATCCCGGTCGGCGGCGGCGGGCTCTGCGCCGGCATGGCCGTTTACCTGAAAACCCTGGATCCGTCCATCCGGGTGGTTGCCGTGGAGCCCGACGATGCAGCCTGCCTGCAGGCCGCCCTGCGGGCGAAAAAGCCGGTGCGCCTCGAGCGCCTCGGTCTCTTCGTCGACGGCTGCGCGGTCCGGCAGGTTGGCGACACGGGTTTTGAGCTGCTGCGCAGGTACGTGGATGAGGTGGTGACGGTGAGCGTCGACCAGGTTTGCGCCGCGATTCGCGACGTGTTCGAGGATACAAGGTCCATCGTCGAGCCCGCCGGCGCGCTCGCGGTCGCCGGCATGAAACGCTGGGTGGCGGAGAACGACGCCGCCGGGACCACGCTGGCCGCGGTGCTGTCGGGCGCGAACATGAACTTCGACCGCCTTGGCCACGTCGCCGACCGGGCCGCCATCGGCGAGCAGCACGAGGCGCTGTTCGGCGTCACGATCCCGGAATGCCCGGGAAGCTTCCTCGCGTTCTGCCGCTGTCTCGGGTCGCGGACGATCACCGAGTTCAACTATCGCTGGCACGGCCCCGCCGAGGCCCAGGTCTATGTCGGCATCCAGCATGAAGGCGGCCGCGCCGAACGGCTCGCCATACGCGATACGCTGGCGGACGGCGGTTATGTTGCCGCCGACTACACGGACAACGAGATCGCCCGCCTGCACGTGGCGCATCTCGTCGGCGGACCGGCGCCGGGAGTGGGGCGCGAGCGGTTGTTCCATTTCGAGTTTCCGGAGCGTCCCGGCGCGCTGCTGCATTTTCTCGAAACGCTCGGCACGCGCTGGAACATCAGCCTGTTCCACTACCGCAATCACGGCGCGGCTTTCGGCCGCGTACTGGCGGGCTTCGAGATCGAGGCCGGAGACGACCGCGCTTTTGAGCGGGACCTCGCTCACCTCGCGGATTTCCTGCCGCGCGAGGAAACCGGCAATCCGGCCTTGAGCCAGTTCGTGACACCCCGCGGCCGGCCCGGTGCCGGCAGGCTTCACGCACTCACCTGAACAGGCGCATGATCCGGTATGCCATCGCGGCCAGGCTGACCTGGAATTCGCCGGCGAGCGCGTTGACCTGCTCATCGTCGCCAAGGTCGACGTGCCCTTCCTCGATGCTGCTGCGAAGCAGCGGGGCCGGCATCAGCAGGGAGGCGGCGAACATATTGGCCTGGATCTCGTGCCGGATTTCCCCGCGCGAAGCCCGATCGTCCCGGAAGGACACGTAATCCCTGTCGATGAACAGGTTCTCGGATGCATTCGCGTGCAGCTCGAAGTGGCCGATCTCGTGGGCAATGGAAAAGCGCTGCCGCACACGGTGATGGCGCTTGTTGATGCCGATCGTGCCGCCGGTCGCGCTCGCGACGAGCAGGCCCGAGACACCTTTTCCGAGATCGGTATATTCGACCGTCAACCCGAGGTCGTTCGCGATCGACTCGACCGGCACCGGCGGCCGCGTAATGCGCAGCCGTTTGATCAGCCGTTCGGTCAACCTGTCGAACTGCCGCGGGGGGATGTATTCCTTGCCCTGGCCCATCGCACGAACTCCTCGAGCTGCCGCTTCGTGTCGGGATCGTTCTCCGCTTTCCTGTTGATCTTCTCCATCGTCATGCGATCCAGCACCACCGGCCGGCCCGAGGCGAGGTAATCCCGCCGGCTCGGTACCAGCGATGCCGCTTCCACGTTCAGGCGCTCGGCGATTTGCCAGAGCACGTGCAGCGACGTGTGCTGCCGTCCTTTCTCGATGTTGACCATCGAGGTGCGGCTCATGCCGAGCTCCTGGGCGAGTACGCGCTGGCTCTTCCGGTTTTCGCAGCGCGCCCTTTGAATCCGCTCGCCCAGCAGGCGGTAAAGCAAAAGGCGATCCACGGCGACCCGAATGTCAAGCGCCGCTTAACACGTTAACCACGGCAAACGTGTTCGCTCACACAAACGTGTTTGTAATAGAAACGGCTTGTTGCGCGACAGGGACGCATGTAGCCTTTTTAACTGAAATCCATCTTTGGAAGGGGGCGGGAAAATGCAGTGTCTGTCGCGAAACGACCGCGGGGAAGGTCACGGCTGGCCGCGGGTGATGGAGGAGCCCGAGCTTTACGTGCCGGATCTCCTTGCCGATGAGAACTACGAGCTCGATCCGGCGACCTTTGCCGCCGCCGATGAGCATGCCCGGCACCTGCGCAAGGCCGAGCGCCTGCTGGATGAAGCTTTGAACCTGGCACGGGTACTGCGCGCTTCCCTGCAGGACGGCACCGACACGCGCGCCATGCAGGCGGATACGGTGCTGAGGATCATCGACCGGAAGCTGAACAGGGCCCACCGGGCCGTCGACCGGCACGGCCGCCGGCATTCGAACCTGTTCCTGGCTTATTCCGAGGCGCTGCGGGAAGAACCGGATTGAACGTAGCCGGGACACCGGCCGGCCGGCCGCAGCGCCGAAGAAATCTTCGGCTCCGCGGCCGGAGCAGGGCAAAAGACTTGCGCGCCTGAACGGAGCGGCGCTTCAGCGCCCCGGCTCACGATACAGCTCGACGGCCTTCCTGGCCGAGGTCAGGATCCCCTTGATCAGCGCCGAGCTGAAGCCGCGATGCTCGATTTCATTCAGCCCGGCGATGGTGCAGCCGCGCGGAGTCGTCACCCGGTCGATTTCCGCCTCGGGGTGGGAGCCTTGGCGGAGCAGCAACCCGGCCGCGCCTTTGGCCGTCTGCGCCGCCATCAGCAGTGCCTCGTCCGGATGGAAGCCGATTTCGATACCGCCCTGCGATGCGGCCCGGATCGCGCGCAGGAAAAACGCCGTGCCGCAGGCGCACAGCGCGGTCGCGGCCTCCATCATCGATTCGTTGATTTCGAGCGTCATACCCACCGACTCGAACAGCGTGCGAGCCTGCTGCAGGGCTTGCGCGTGCTCCCGCGGCGCGGCCAGGCAAGTCATCGATTCACCGATGGCGATCGCTGTATTCGGCATCGCGCGTACGATGGGCAGGTCCGCCCCGGCCAGGGCACGAATCTGCTCGATAGTGACGCCGGAGGCGACCGAGACCAGCGCGTGACGCCCTGGGTCGAGCACCGGCCGGATGTCCGACAGCAGAGCCTGCAGCTGCTGCGGTTGTACCGCGATAATGACCTGGTGGGCTTCCGCGACGGCCGCGCGGTTGTCGGTGCCGACCCGAAAACCCGCCTCGGCCAGCTCGCCCAGCTTCTCGATCCGGCGGCGCGTGATCATGATGTCGGCCGGCGTGAAGCGGCCGGTGGCAACCCAGCCGCGGGCCAGTGCCTGGCCGACGTTGCCGCCGCCGAGTATCGCCACCGGGGCGCCTTGTGCCGCCGAGGTCCCTGCTGTCATGTGCCCGCTTTCCCCTGGTGTCGAAATGATCGGATACGTGAGGATCATAACGGTAGTCCCCGGCCGGCACTAGCCGCGTATCCGGTGCCCGGACCGAACAGGAGGCGCAACAACGTACCGCGGGAGAGTGCCAGGAACCATACGTCGCATGAGCTTGCCTGTGGCACCGTATTGCGCTAGTGTAATAACGCGTTAATACAGTAGTACAACCATGAAACCTCACAAGCAAATCACGGCGCGGCGGGAGCAGCTGGCCGAGCGGGCCCTGTGCGAGGCAATGCTCACATTGCGCACGACAGAGGAATGCCGCGCGTTCCTGCACGACCTGTGCACGCCGGCGGAGCTGCAGGCGATGACCGACCGCTGGGCCGTGGTGCAGATGCTGCAGCGCGGCCTCCCCTACCGGGAGATCAACCGGCTTACCGGCGTAAGCGTAACCACGATCGGCCGGGTAGCCCGGTATCTCACCGCCGGCAGCGGCGGCTATACGCTGGCGGCGAAGCGATTGAAGCGCGATAGCAAGCATGGATAAGCCGCAGCGGCTCAAGATCGCCATACAGAAGTCCGGACGCCTCACCGATCAGTCGCTGGACCTCCTCATGCGCTGCGGCCTGAAGTACAGCCGCGGCAAAGACCAGCTGCTGTGCTTCGGCGAGAACATGCCGCTCGACGTGCTGCTGGTGCGCGACGATGACATCCCCGATCTCGTGCACGAGGACGTATGCGACCTCGGCATCGTCGGCCGCAACGTGCTGGAAGAAAAGCGGCTGGCGCTGGAAGCCCGCGGCGGGCGGGTGGAGCTGGATGAGCTGCGGGTGCTCGATTACGGCCGCTGCCGCCTTGCCATCGCGGGACCCGAGCAGGAAGCCTACGAAAGCCCGCGCACGCTCCGCGGCAAGCGCATCGCCACTACTTATCCCTGCCTCCTGGCGCGCTTCCTGGAGGAACATGACGTCGACGCCCGGATCGTTACCTTGTCCGGGGCGGTAGAGATCGCCCCGCGCCTCGGCCGCGCGGATTTCATCTGCGACCTGGTGGCAACCGGCTCCACGCTCGTGGCCAACCGCCTGCGCGAGATGGAAACGGTGCTGGACTGCCAGGCGGTGCTGGTGCGCACGCCGCAGCCGCTGCCGCAGGAAAAACAGGACTGGCTCAGCCGGATGCTGATGCGCATAGACGGCGTGCAGCAGGTGCGGGAAAGCAAGTACATCATGCTGCACGCCCCGCGCACGGCGCTCGCCGAGATCAAGCGTCTGCTGCCCGGCAGCGAGTCGCCGACGGTCATCCCGCTGGACGGTCTGGGCGACAAGGTCGCCGTGCATGCCGTCTGCCGCGAGAACGTGTTCTGGGAAACGCTTGAAAGCCTCAAGGGCGCGGGCGCCAGCTCGGTCCTGGTGCTGCCCGTCGAAAAGATGCTGGCATGACCCTGCCGGAGATCCTCGACTGGCCCTCCCTGGCGCCCGCGGAACGCGCGGCGGTCCTGCGGCGGCCGGCCCAGGAGGCGCAGCCGCAGACGCTCGCATCGGTACGGGAGATCGTGCAACGGGTGCGAAGCGAAGGCGATGCGGCCTTGCGCGACCTGACGCGCCGGTTCGACGGCGCCGCGTTCGGAGCGGTGTCCGCGCAGGAGCTCGACCAGGCCGAAGCGGAGCTCCCGGGCGACTGCAAGCAGGCGCTCGATCGCGCCATCGCCAACGTGAAGCGCTTTCACGAGCTGCAAGCGGCTCGCCCCGTGCGCGTGGAAACATCGCCGGGAGTGATTTGCGAGCAGCGCGTCCTGCCGATCAGGGCCGTCGGACTTTACGTACCGGCCGGCAGCGCACCCCTGCCGTCCACCGCGGTGATGCTGGCGGTGCCGGCCTGGCTGGCCGGCTGCCCGGTGCGCATCCTTTGCACGCCTCCGCAAAAAGACGGCCGCGCCCATGCCGCGGTGCTGTATGTAGCCCGCCGTTGCGGCATCGAACG
Source organism: uncultured Woeseiaceae bacterium (assembly GCA_964607425.1). Taxonomy (GTDB): domain Bacteria; phylum Pseudomonadota; class Gammaproteobacteria; order Steroidobacterales; family Woeseiaceae; genus IDS-8. The sequence continues at coordinate 43,088 of CAZSKQ010000002.1, read as the reverse complement.
CATCGTCAAGGTGGGCGGCGCCCAGGCGATTGCGGCCATGGCCTACGGGACCGAGACCATCCCCAAGGTGGACAAGGTTTTCGGGCCGGGCAACGCCTGGGTCACGGCTGCCAAACAGCTCGTGGCCGGCGATCCGGAAGGCGCTGCCATCGACTTGCCGGCAGGCCCGTCGGAGGTGCTGGTCGTGGCCGACGATTCGGCACGCGCGAATTTCGTTGCCGCGGACCTGCTGGCCCAGGCCGAACACGGTCCCGATGCGCAAGCCGTGCTGGTCACCACCTCGCGCGGCCTCGCGGAGAACACCCGCAGGGAAATCGAACGCCAGTCCGCGGAGCTCAGCCGCCGCGACATCGTGCGCCGGTCGATGACCGCCGCGCGCTTCGTCGCGGTAGACGACCTGGAAACCGCCTTCGCCGTCAGCAACGACTACGCACCCGAGCACCTGATCCTGCACATCGCCGAGCCGCGCCGCTGGCTGGAGCAGGTCACCAGCGCCGGCTCCGTTTTTCTCGGCCCCTGGTCACCGGAAACCATGGGGGATTATTGCAGCGGGACCAATCACGTGCTGCCGACTTACGGATACGCACGCGCCTGGAGCGGCTTGTCGCTGCACGATTTCAGCAAGCGGATCACCGTGCAGGAGCTGACGCCGGACGGCCTGCGCGGTCTCGGGCCTGTCGCCTGCACGCTCGCGAACATGGAACGCCTCGATGCGCACGCCAACGCCGTGCGCGTGCGCCTTGAAAGCCTGGGGGGAACGCCGTGACCTCGGTGCTCGATCTCGCGCGTCCCGACCTGCTCGACCTGCAGCCTTACCGCCACGCCCGCTGGGCGCCCGGCCTGGAGCGGCTGCATGCGAACGAATCGCCCTGGCGCAGCGCGGGCGATGACTTTGCCGGCGGCCTCAACCGTTATCCCGAGCCCCAGCCGGAAGCGCTCATCGCGCGGTTGGCCGAGCTGTATCGGGTGGCCGCCGAATGCGTGCTGGCCGGCCGCGGCAGCGATGAGGCGATCGACCTGCTGGTCAGGGGGTTCTGCCGCGCCGGTCACGACGCGGTGCTCGTCTGCCCGCCGACCTTCGGCATGTACAAAGTGGCGGCGAAGATCCAGGGAGCGGCCGTGATCGAGATGCCGTTGCAGCGGGAGCAGGGGTTCTCACTGGACGCAGCGGCCGTGGCGGAGCGGGTGCGCGCCCGCGATTCGCGCATCAAGGTGGTCTTCGTCTGCTCCCCCAACAATCCCACGGGCAACCTCGTCGATCCGGCCGTCATCGAGCACCTGTGCGAGGCGCTGAGCGATCGTGCAATCGTCGCGGTCGACGAGGCCTACATCGAATTTTCCGGCACGCCGGGGATGGCCGGCCGGCTGCCGTGGTTCCCGAACCTGGTGATCTTGCGCACGCTGTCGAAGGCATATGCCCTGGCAGGCGCGCGCTGCGGCGCCCTGCTCGGCGACCCGGCTTTGGTCGAGTTCCTGCGCCGGCTGATGCCGCCTTATGCCCTGCCCTCGCCCAGCATCGAGGCGGCGCTGGCGGTACTCGAGCCGTCACGGCGCGCGGGCCTGGAAGCGCGCGTGCAAGCCATCGCGGAGGAACGCGGGCGCGTCGCCGAGGCGATGGCGCGGCTGGCCCCGGTTCGCAAGGTCTGGCCAAGCGCGGCGAACTTCCTGCTGCTGGACTGCGTCGACGCCGAGCGCTGCCTGCAGGCGGCAGCCGACGCGGGACTGCTGCTGCGCGATGTGCGCAGGCAGCCCGAGTTGCCCGATGCCTTGCGCGTCACTATCGGTACGCCGGAACAGAACGATCGCCTGCTGCACGCATTGGAGTCGGTATGAACAAGGTAGTGTTCGTCGATCGCGACGGAACGCTGGTCGAGGAGCCTCACGACGAGCAGGTGGACCGGCTGGAGAAAATCCGGCTGATGCCCGGCGTCATTCCGGCGCTGCTCGAGATCCGGCGTGCCGGCTTCGCGCTCGTGATGGCGAGCAACCAGGACGGCCTCGGCACGCCGGCGTTCCCGGAGGCGGATTTCCGGGCGGCGCAGCAGTTCATCCTGGACCTCCTCGGCAGCCAGGGCATTCATTTCGAAGCGATCTGCATCTGCCCGCATCTCCCGGAGGACCGCTGCGAGTGCCGCAAACCGGAAGCCGGGCTGGTGCGCGAGTACCTGGACACTCACCCGATCGACCGGGATGCGAGCTTTGTCGTTGGCGACAGGGACACGGACCTCCAGTTCGCCGCGAACCTCGGGGTCACGGGACTGCGGGTGCGGCTCGACGGCGCTGCGGATGAGACCTGGGAAGCGGTCGCCCGGCGCATCGTGTACGGGTCGCGCACCGCCGTCGCTGAACGCAGCACGCGTGAAACCGAGGTTCGGGTGAGCGTGGATCTCGATCGGGAAAACCCGGTTCACGTCGAAACCGGCATCGGTTTCCTGGACCACATGATCGAGCAGGTCGCGCGCCACGGCGGATTCGCGCTCGAGTTGCACGCCCGGGGCGACCTGCACGTGGACGAGCACCACACCGTCGAGGACAGTGCGCTGACGCTCGGCACCGCGCTGAAGCGCGCACTGGGCGACAAGCGCGGCATCGGCCGCTATGGCTTCGTGCTGCCGATGGACGAGGCGCAGGCACGCGTGGCACTCGACCTTGCCGGGCGGCCGTATTCCACTTTCGACGGCACCTTCAGCCGCGAGCAAGTAGGCGGGCTGCCGACGGAACTGGTGCCGCATTTCTTCCGCTCGCTCGCCGATGCGCTGAGCGCGGCGATCCAGATCTCGGTACGCGGGGAGAACGCTCACCACATGATCGAGGCCTGCTTCAAGGGACTTGGCCGCGCCCTGCGGCAGGCGATAAGGCGCGAGGGTACGGAGCTGCCCAGCAGCAAGGGCGTACTGTGAGCGGCGGCCTCGTCATCATCGACAGCGGCGGGGCGAACATCGCCTCGCTGCAGTTCGCGCTGCAACGGCTGGGTTGCAAGGCGGAGCTCACGAGCGACGCCGCGATTATCCGGGCCGCGGCGCACGTCATCCTCCCCGGCGTGGGCGCGGCAGCCGATGCCATGGCGCGCTTGCGCGCGCGCCGGCTCCACACCGTCATACCCGCGCTGACGCAACCGGTGCTGGGGATCTGCCTCGGCATGCAATTGCTCTACGAGGCATCGGAGGAACGCAACGCATCCTGCCTCGGCGCCATCCCCGGCACGGCAAGGCACCTCCTGCCGGGGCAAGGCCGGCCCGTACCCCACACGGGCTGGAATCAACTGCGGTGCCTCAGGGCCAACGGCCTGCTCGACGGCATCGGCGAGGAGGGCTACGCCTGGTTTTCCCACAGCTATGCACTGCCCGTGGGCGGGGAGACGCTCGCCAGTGCGGACTACGGCGGCGCGTTTTCCGCGGTCGTCGAACATCGGAATTTCTACGGTGCGCAGTTCCACCCGGAGCGCTCCGGGCCGGCCGGTGCCGCGCTGCTGAAGAATTTCCTGGCGCTCGGCTGATGTTGCTCATCCCCGCCATCGACCTGCGCGGCGGTCGCTGTGTGCGGCTGTATCAAGGCAATTTCGACGCCGAGACGCGCTACGACACCGACCCGCCGGAGCTTCTGGATCGTTATCGCGAACTGGGTGCCAGCTGGTTGCACGTGGTCGACCTGGACGGCGCCCGCGCCGGCGCGCAAGCGAACCGCGCCACGATTCTCGCGCTCGCGGCGCGCGAGACCGTGCGCCTCCAGGTGGGCGGCGGCCTGCGCGACGCGGCCGCCGTTGAAGCCATGCTGGGCGCCGGCGTCGCCCGCGTCGTCATCGGCAGCGCCGCGCTGAGCCGGCCGGCCGAGGTCCGACAGTGGCTGCAGCGCTTCGGTGCCGACGCCATCGTGCTCGCATTCGATGTGCGCCTGGCGCCGGACGGCGTGCCGCACTGCGCCATCCACGGCTGGCGCGACACGACCGGCGTGCCGTTATGGCAAGCCCTGGAGGACTACGTCGCCGCCGGATTGCAACACGTCCTGTGCACCGACATCGCCCGCGACGGCGCCCTCTCGGGACCTAACCTGGACCTCTATAAAGAAGGAGTCCGGCGTTACCCGCAACTCCGGTGGCAGGCCTCGGGCGGTGTACGGGACGTCGCGGACCTGCGCCGCCTGGCCGCCACGGGCGCGGCGGCCGCCATCAGCGGGCGGGCATTGCTGGAAGAGCGCTTCCTGCCGGAGGAACTGCAGCCATTCTTGCCAAACGCATAATTCCCTGCCTGGACGTGCGCGACGGGCGGGTCGTGAAGGGCGTGCGCTTTCGCGGGCATCGCGATGCCGGCGATATACTCGAGCTCGCCGCCCGCTATCGCGACAGCGGTGCCGATGAGCTCGTGTTCTATGACATCACGGCGAGCCCCGAAGGCCGCTCCGTGGACCGGAGCTGGATCGCGAGCGTAGCGCGGTTGCTCGATATCCCCTTCTGCGTCGCCGGCGGCATCCGCTCCGTCGACGAGGCAGAGGAGGTGCTCAATGCCGGCGCCGACAAGATTTCGGTCAACTCCCCGGCGCTGGCGGACCCGGAGCTGATCGACCGCTTGAACGAACGCTTCGGCGCCCAGTGTGTCGTGATCGGCATCGACAGCCAGGCGACGCCCGACGGCTACCGGGTCTACCAGTACACCGGCGATCCGGACCGCAGCCGGGATACCGCACGCGACACCCTGGACTGGGCGCGCGAAGTCCAGCGCCGCGGCGCCGGCGAGATCGTCCTGAACTGCATGAGCCGCGACGGCGTCCGGAGCGGCTATGACCTCGCGCAGCTGCAGGCGGTACGCGCCGTCTGCGACGTGCCGCTGATCGCCTCGGGCGGCGCCGGCGCGCCCGAGCACTTCGCAGAGGTTTTCACCGGCGCGCGCGTGGACGGCGCGCTGGCCGCCAGCGTCTTTCACAGCGGCGCGATCGATATTGCGGCGCTCAAATCCTTTCTTCGCGAACGCCGTATCGAAGTTCGCCCATCCTGACCGGAAACCATGCAAGCCTGCGACATCGACAAGCTGGACTGGACCAAGGCGGGCGGCCTCATCCCCGCCGTGGTGCAACACGCCCTCTCGGGCGCCGTCCTCATGCTCGGTTACATGAACCGCGAAGCGCTGGCGGAGACACTTGCGCGCGGCCGCGTGGTGTTCTACAGCCGTACGCGCAAGCGGCTCTGGGAAAAGGGCGAGACCTCCGGCCATCGCCTGGACGTTGCGAGCGTCAGCGCCGATTGCGACCGCGACGCCCTGCTGGTCCTCGCCCATCCCCGCGGCCCGGTCTGCCACACGGGCACGCCCACCTGCTTCGCGTCCGCGCCCGCCAGCGCTGCCGGGAAACTGGCTTTCCTCGCCGAGCTGCAGAAGATCATCGCGTGCCGGATCGCGGACAAGCCGCAAGGCAGCTACAGCGCGCGCCTGTGGGCCGCGGGCCCCTCGCGCATCGCGCAGAAGATCGGCGAGGAAGGCGTGGAAGTGGCACTAGCCGCCGCGGCCGAAGAGGATCCACGCATCATCAGCGAATCGGCGGATCTCCTGTACCACCTGCTGCTGCTTCTCGAAAGCCGCGGCCTGTCCCTCGCCGACGTCGCGCAGGCGCTCGCCTCCCGGCACCGGCGTGGCCCGGAGCGGGCGCCGCCGCCGCCGGATCGCTGAATACCGCTTGACGCTATTATGCGCATCATGATAGATATATGCGCATATTTATGCGAGACCTTCCAATGCCGCTTCCAAACCGGACACGCAGCGACCGGCGCGAGGCGCTGCGCCGACTCCTCGAGCAGGGCCCGGCCGCGACGCAGCGGGCCCTGGTCGATGCACTGGTGTCGGCCGGCTTCGAGGCCACGCAGTCGAGCGTCAGCCGTGACCTGAAGGGTCTCGGCGCGATCAAGACGGCCGCGGGCTACGAGCTGCCCGGGCCGGCACCGGAGTCGGTCGACGAGGTGGCGGAGGTTGCGGACCTGCTGCGCGGCATACGGCCCGCGGGTTCGAATTTGCTGGTGATACGGACCGCGATCGGGGCGGCGCAGCGCGTCGCGCTGGCGCTGGACCGCTCCGGCTGGCCCGAGATCGTCGGCAACGTCGGCGGCGATGACACGATTTTTACGGCAACGCCCGACGCGCACGCGCAGCGTGCGCTGATCCAACGCATCAACCGCGCAACGGCGCGCGGCTGAGCCCTGCCCATTTATCACGAGGAACGACCTTGGGCCGCGAACAATCCCCCATCATTCTCGCGTTCTCCGGCGGCCTTGATACGTCCTTCTGCGTCCCGTGGCTCAAGGAGACTTACGGCCGCGAGGTGGTCACCGCCACCGTGGACACCGGCGGTATCGATAGCGCGGCCGCCGCCGAAGACCTGCGCGAGCGCGCGCTTGCGCTGGGCGCGGCCGAGCACGTGCTGATCGATGCCAGGCAGGCGTTCTTCGACGAGGTGCTCCGGTTCCTCATCGCCGGAAACGTGCGGCGGGGGCACCTCTACCCGCTGTGCGTCGGCGCCGAACGCGGCCTGCAAGCCACGTGGCTCGCAAAGCTGGCGGGCGAACGGGGCGCGGCGACCGTCGCGCACGGGTGCACGGCCGCGGGTAACGACCAGGTGCGCTTCGAAGTCGCGCTGCGGACGCTGAATCCGTCGCTGGAGATCCTGGCGCCGGTGCGTGACAACCGCTGGGCCCGCGAGGACCAGCTCGAGTACCTGGAGCGCCACGGCCTGCCGCGGCCGCCGCAGGGCTCGGCCTATTCGATCAACCACGGCCTGTGGGGCATCACGATCGGGGGCCGCGAGACACTCACCTCCGAGCACTCGCTGCCCGAAGAGGCCTGGGTGCTGTCGGCCGACGCGTTCCGCGACCCGCTACCCGCATCCGAACATTCGCTAACCTTCGAGCGGGGCGTGCCGACAAGCCTGGATGGCGAGGCGCTCGACCCCGTGACACTGATCGAAAAGCTGGCGCGGATAGCGGGCGGCTACGCCATCGGGCGCGGCATCCACCTCGGCGATACCGTGCTGGGCACAAAGGGCCGGGTCGCGTTCGAGGCCCCGGCAGCGGAAGTCCTGATCACCGCGCACAGAGAGCTCGAAAAGCTGGTGCTCTCCGCGGCGCAAAGCCGCATCAAGGACTCGGTGGCCGCGGTTTACGGCGACCTGGTCCACGAGGGCCGCCAGCTCGACCCCGCCTGCCGTGACGTCGAGGCGCTACTCATCTCCTCGCAAGCGCGCGTGAGCGGTAGCGTGAGCTTCACGCTGCGCCCCGGCAACCTCTTTATCACCGGCGTCACCTCGCCGCATTCCCTGCTGGCGGCGACACGCGGCGTCTACGGCGAAGCCGCCGGTGAGTGGACACCGAAGGACGCTCTCGGTTACGCGCGCATCCTGTCGCTCGCGGGCCAGCTGCAGACGCGCACCGCGCCGGGAGGAGCAACATGAGAACGGTTTTCGTCGACAAGGTCGCGTCCGTCGCGCAGCACAGCAAGCTCGGGCACGAACTTCGCGTTTCCGACGACATCGCCTGCGAGGAGGGCGTGCTGCTCGCCGTGCGCGTGCTGAACAACAAGAGCCGCTACAACCAGCTCGAGCTGGCGAGCGGTCGCATGGCGACCGTCAAGCAAGGCGATATCGTCGTCGGCGCGCTGGGTCATCGTAACGCGCTGCGCGGCTATTCGGGCCACCTGCCGGAAGCGCTCCGTGTCGGGTCCACCGTGCAGATCCTCAACATGGGCGGCGTGCTCGGCATCTGCGACTCGGCCAATCCGGACGTCGGAGCGCCGTTCGACTGCGAGGTACTGGGCACGGTGCTGCACTTCCCCTACCTCGCGGAACGAATCGGCGTCCCGGCGCGCGCGGGAGCCGGGAGCCTCGATACCGACTGCGTTCTCGACGTTCACGGGGTGCCGGTCGTCGCGCTTGCGGGCACCTGCATGGATTCGGGCAAGACGGCAGCGGCCTGCGCGATCATCGGGCGCCTTCGCCACCGCGGCCTGCGGGTGGCCGCGTGCAAGGCAACCGGGGTCTCGCTGCGCCGCGACATCCTCGCGATGGAAGATGCGGGCGCCAGCGAAACGATGATCTTTTCGGATCTCGGCATCGTCACGACGACCGCGGACAGCGGGCCGGCCCTTACCCGGTCATTGCTCAATACGCTCGCGCGACAGCAGCCCGATGCAATCGTGCTCGAGCTGGGCGACGGACTGCTCGGCGCCTACGGCGTCGAAGCCATATTGACGGACACCAGCATTCGGGCCGCATTCACGGTCGTGGGGCTGTGCGCCAACGACCCGGTTGCCGCCTGGGGCGGATGCAAGCTGCTGCGCGAGCAGTTCGGGATCGAGCCCGCGGTGGTCACCGGCCCCGCGACGGACAACGCCGTGGGCATCAGCCAGATCAGCGCGCGAACGTCGGTTCCCGCGATCAACGCGCTGACGGGCGGCAGCGCCCTCGGCGATCTGATCGCGGAGGCCTTGCCGGCCGCTACCCGGCAAAGGGTGCGGGCATGAGCACAGCGGCCACGGAAATCAACGCCGCCGTTATCGGCGCGGCGGGCTACGTCGGCGGCGAGCTGCTGCGCTTGCTCGCGGTGCATCCCCACTTCAACTTGCGCGCCGCGGTATCCGAAAGCCGCGGCGGCGAGCCTGTCGGGGCCGTCTTCCCGCACCTCGCGGGAGCGTTCGCGGGCACGGCGTTCGCGAAGCCCGGAGAATGGCTGGAAGCGCTGGACCGGGGCAGCAAGCTCGCGCTTTTCTCGGCGGCACCGCACGGCGCCTCCGCGGCGCTGGTCGCCGACGCACTCGAGGCCGCCGCGGAGCGAAACCTCGACGTCCACGTCGTGGACTGCTCCGCCGATTTCCGCTACGCGGAGGCGGCGCAATACGAACAGGTCTACAAGTCCCCTCACGCGGCCCCCGACCTGCTCGACCGCTTCTCCTGCGGCTTGCCCGAACAACTGAACGGTATCGAGAGCGACCACGTCGGCCATCCGGGGTGCTTCACCACCGCCGTCCTGCTCGCGATCGTGCCGCTCGCCGGGCTGTCGACCGGGCCTTTGTTCGTTACCGCCGTCACGGGCAGCACCGGGTCGGGCCGATCGGCACAGCCCGGTACCCATCACCCCGAGAGACACTCCAACCTTTATGCCTACAAACCGCTGGCGCACCGGCACGCACCGGAAATCGAGCGCCTGGCGGAGCACGCGACCGGTGTCCCGGTGTCCGTGCATTTCGTTCCGCAGTCCGGCCCGTTCTCCCGCGGCATTTACGCCACGGTACAGGCACAGCTACGGGACGATGTAGCAGCCGACACCGTTCGCCGGGCGTTTTGCGAATACTACGCGGACGCCGAGTTCGTGCAGGTCGTCGACGGCACTCCGAAACTCAAGAACGTGGTCGGAAGCAACCTCGGCCAGGTCGGTATCGCGGCGGACAACGGGACCGTTGTCGTGATGTCGGCTATCGACAACCTGGTCAAGGGAGCGGCGGGCGGCGCCGTGCAGTGGATGAACCGCCTGTGGTCGCTGCCGGAGACGGCGGGCCTGATTGCGCCGGCAACGCCATGGATATAGCGCACCAGCCGCTGCGCGACGTCCAGTTGCGCGAAGCCGCCGTCACCCTGCCCGTGTACGGCCAGCTCCCGTTTCTTCCGGTACGCGGGGAAGGCTGCTACATCGTTACCGCGGACGGTCGCCGCATTCTCGACCTGTACGGCGGCCACGCGGTGGCGGGCCTCGGCTACGGCCATCCCGGGCTGACCCGGGCGATCGGCGGCCAGGCCGAATCGCTGCTGTTCCAGAGCAACGCCGTCGCGCTGCGGGTGCGCGCCGAAGCCGCGGAAGCGCTCACGGCAATAGCACCCGAAAAGCTGCGGCGCGTGTTCTTCGTCAACAGCGGCGCGGAGGCCAACGAGAACGCGCTGCGCATTGCCTGCACGGCTACCGGCAGGAAGAAGATACTTGCCGTCACCCAGGGTTTTCACGGCCGCACCGCGGCCGCCGCCGCCGTGACCTGGAAAGCCGCGGAAACGTGGTATGGCTTTCCCGGCCGGCCTTTCGACGTGGAGTTCATCCCGCGCAACGACGTGGCGGCGGCGCAATCGATGATCGGGCCGGACGCCGCGGCGGTGATCTTCGAGCCGGTACAGGGAATCGGCGGCGCCTTCGACCTTGCCGCCGAGTTCGTCGCCGCATTGCGCAAACGCACGGAGGAAGTCGGGGCCCTTTTGATCGCCGACGAAGTGCAATGCGGGATGGGGCGCACCGGTCACTGGTTCGCGGTGCAGGCGCATGGTATCCAGCCCGACATCATGACGCTCGCGAAGGCGCTGGGGGGCGGGTTGCCTTGCGGCGCCTTGCTCGTCACGGAGGAACTTGGGGCCCTGCAGAAGCCGGGCGCGCTCGGTTCGACGTTCGGCGGCGGCCCGGTTGCCGCGGCCGCGATACTCGCCGTTATCCAGGCGATCCGCGACGAAAACCTGCTGGCGAATGTGCGCGCACGGGAAGCGCAGCTTCGCGGCAGTTGCGTGACAGGACCGGTGCGCTCGATCCAGGGCATGGGACTCATGCTGGGTCTTGCCTGCGATCGCCCCGCGGCCGAGATCCAGGGCAAGCTGCTCGAACGCGGGGTGCTTACCGGCACCAGCGGCGACCAGGCGGTGCTCCGGCTGCTGCCGCCGCTGGTGCTCGAAGCCGCGGACGCCGAAAAGCTGGCGGCCGCACTGGACGACATCGGCTCTTCAGCCAACAGTTAAGGGTTCCGGCTCATGAAAGCATTCAACGACCTTGCCGACTTCTCCGACGATGAGTTGGCTGCCCTGCTCGCACTTGCTGCGCGCCTGCACAGCGACCCGGAACCGCGCGCGCTCAGCGGCAAAGTGCTCGCATTGCTGTTCCTTAGCCCGTCTTTGCGTACGCTCGCCTCGTTCCAGGCCGCAATGACGCGGCTGGGCGGCGGCGCGTTCGTCATCTCGCCCGAAATGTCCATTCACGGCCTCGAAACGCGGCCCGGTATCGTGATGGACGGAGCCGCGGCGGAGCACATCCGGGAAGCCGTGCCGGTCATTGCGTCGTACGGAGATGCCATCGGCATCCGTGCATTCGCGGAACGGCGCAACCTGGATGCCGACCTTGCCGACACCGAGTTCCGGGCGATGACCGATCTCATTGACGGTCCGTACATCAACATGGAGTCCGCTATCCGGCACCCCTGCCAGAACCTGGGAGACTGGAAGACGCTCAACGACTTCGCGGTGCCGGCCAGCGGCGGCAAGTTCGTGCTCAGCTGGGCCTGGCATCCGCTGGCGCTCCCGCTTGCGGTGCCCGCATCGACGCTCTACATGGCCGCCAGGCGCGGTATGGACGTGACCGTGCTGCGCCCGGAAGGCTTTGCCCTGCCGGAACCCGTGATGAGCAAAGCGCGCGCCGCGGCGGCGGCCTCTGGCGGCAGCGTCAGGGAAACCGAAGATCGCCGGGAAGCCATGGAAGGTGCGCACGTCATCTACGCGAAATCGTGGTCGTCGACAGCGGATTACGGCGACAAGCCCAGGGACCAGCGACGGCGGCGCGGGCTCGAAAGCTGGTGCGTCGACGATCCGTGGTTCGACAACGCCGCTCCCGATTGCCGTTTCATGCATTGCCTGCCGGTGCGGCGGGGCGTCGTCGTGACCGACCGCGTGCTCGACGGCCCGAGGAGCGTCGTTCTACCCGAAGCGCGCAACCGGATGCTGGCCCAGATGGCAGTGTTGCACCAGATGCTGGGGCGGAGTGGATCGGCATGACCCAGCGTCACGATCACGCGAGCACCGTCTCCGCGCTGAAGCATGCGGCCCCCTACATCCGCCTCTTCAAGGGCAAGATTTTCGTGCTGAAGGTCGGCGGCGAAGTGTTTGCCGATGCCGCCGGCACGCGGGGCCTGATGGAGCAGGTCGGCATTCTGCACCAGGTGGGAATCAGGATGGTGCTGGTGCACGGCGGCGGACCGCAATCGACCCGGCTCGCGGCGGCGCTCGGACTGGACGCAACCTTTGTCGATGGACGCCGGGTGACCGACGGCGCGTCGCTGGATATCGCCACGATGGTGCTGAACGGGCAGATAAACACCCGCATTCTCGCCTCCTGCCGGGATCTCGAAATCCCGGCGGTGGGCATCAGCGGCGTGGACGCCGGGCTCATCCGCGCGTTGCGCCGGCCGCCGGTACAGAGCCGGGGCGGGAAGCCGGTCGACTACGGCTTTGTCGGCGACATCGAATCCGTTGACGCGGACGTCCTGCGCAAACAGCTCGACAATGCGTTGATGCCGGTTGTCAGCCCGCTGTCCTGCGATTCGGCGGGCAACCTGCTCAACATCAACGCCGACACGGTGGCGGCGGCAATCGCCGCGGAACTCAACGCGGAGAAGCTGATCCTCGCGACGAACGCCCCGGGAATACTCGAGGACGTAAACGATCCCGGTTCGCTTATCTCCTACGTCGATCGCGCGGGCCTCAAAAAGCTCACCGACAGCGGCAAGCTCGCGGACGGCATGCTGCCGAAAGCAGCGGCGATCGAGGCGGCGCTCGGCAACGGCGTGAAGCGGGTGCACGTAATCTCCTGCAAGATCCCGGACAGCCTGCTGCTCGAAATTTTCACCAACGAAGGCACTGGCACCCTGGTTGTGAACGACATCGGGGCGCTTACACCGGCGGAACAGGCGGCGGCTGGCTCCGGCCTATGACGCGGCTCTGGGAAAAAGGGCTGCCGCTCGACCAGCGAGTGCTGAGATACACCGCGGGTGAGGATCATCGGCTGGACGAGCGCCTCGTGCCCTACGACGTGCGGGCATCGATCGCCCATGCCGAGATGCTTTGCGCAACGGGCCTGCTCGACGAGGAGGACTGCCGGCGCATTCGCGAGGGCCTCTGCCGCATCGAAGCAGCGCATGCCGCGGGCGAGTGGCGCATCGAGCTCGAGGACGAGGACGTGCACACGGCGCTCGAATCGCGGTTGACCGCGCTCATCGGCGAGGCCGGCGCGCGCGTGCACCTCGGACGCTCGCGCAACGACCAGCTGCTCGCGGCGCTGCGGCTTTACCTGCTGGACACCGCGACCGACATCCCGGCCCGCATCAAGGCGCTGTGCGAAGCGCTGGGCGATCTCCGCCGCCGGGAGCAGGGCGTCGTCCTGCCGGGATACACGCACATGCAGCAGGCCATGCCGTCGTCCGTCGAGCTGTGGTGCGGCGGCTTCATCGAAGCGCTGGAGGACGATGCGGAGGGCATCGAAGCCGCGCGGCGGCGCCTCGACAAGAATCCTCTCGGCAGCGCCGCGGGCTACGGCACGCCGGGACTGCCGATCGACCGGGAAGCGACCACCGCGAGCCTGGGCTTCGCCACGACCCAGGCACCGGTCACCGCAGTGCAGCTATCGCGCGGCAAGGCCGAGTGCACCCTGCTCTTCGAGCTTGCGCTCGTCATGCAGGACCTCGGCCGCCTCGCCGCCGACCTGCTCCTCTTCTATACGCAGGAATTCGGGTTCATCCAGCTGGCGCCGGGAGCGACCACCGGCTCCTCGATCATGCCCCAGAAGCGCAACCCGGACGTGCTCGAGCTGGTTCGCGCGGGCTCCGCCACGGCGATCAGCTGCCTCGACGAGTGCCTGATGATCACCGCCAAGCTGCCCTCCGGCTACCAGCGCGACCTGCAGCGGTTGAAGCCGCCGCTCTTCCGCTCCATCGACCTCGCGACGGAGAGCATCGACGTCATGGCCGAGGTCGTCTCCGGCATCAGGTTCGTCCCCGGCAGGATTCGCCTCGACCCCGACATCCATGCCGCCGAGGAGGCCAACCGGCTGGTGATGTCGGAAGGCATTCCATTTCGCGAGGCCTATCGCCGCGTGGCGGAGCGCCACAATGGCTGAAGGCTACCGGAACCCGGACACCTACCGCGCGAGCAGCCGCCGGATGCCGCTTACGGCCTGGCGGATGCGCTGCTCGTTTTCCACCAGCGAGAACCGCACGTGACCGTCCCCGGAGCGGCCGAAGCCGATGCCCGGGGAGACCGCGACGTTCGCCTCCTCCAGCAACAGCTTGGAGAACGCGAGCGAGCCCATGGCGCGGTGGGTTTCCGGAATCGGTGCCCACACGAACATCGTCGTCGTCGGCTTTTCCAGGGGCCACTGCCCGGGGCCCGGCTTGTTCAGCCCGTCGACAAGGCGGTCGCGGCGGGCGGCATAGGTCGCGGCGTGCTCCGCCACGCACTCCTGTGGGCCGCGCAAGGCCTGGATCGCGCCGACCTGGATCGGGGTGGGGATGCCGTAATCGAGATAGCTCTTCATACGCGTGAGCGCGCGGATCATGGAACGGTTTCCGCAGGCGAAACCGACGCGCCAGCCGGCCATCGAATGGCTCTTCGAGAGCGAGGTGAACTCGATCGCCACGTCCGCGGCGCCGGGGACGGAAAGCAGGCTGGGCGGGCGGTAGCCATCGAAGGCGACTTCGGCATACGCGAAGTCGTGCAGGAGCATGACTTCGTGCCGCCGCGCCGCCGCCACTATTCTTTCGAAGCCGCCCGGTGCCACGGTGCGCGTCGTCGGATTGTGTGGAAACGAAATGATGACGAGCTTGGGTTTGAGTTCCGCGATCGCGCGCTCGAGCGCCGCGATGAACTCGTCCGTATCGTCGAGTGGCAGCGTGTGCAGCGTGCCACCCGCTATCGATACCGAGTACTGGTGGATCGGGTATCCCGGGTCGGGGCAGATGACCGTGTCGCCCGGCCCTACGGTCATCAGCACGAAATGAGCAAGGCCTTCCTTTGAGCCGATCAGCGCAATTGCCTGGTCGTCGGGATCCAGCCTGACATCATGGTTGCGTGCGTACCATTCCGTGATCGCGGCGCGCAGGTTCGGAATGCCGCGCGAGCTCGAATAGCGATGCGTGCGGGAATTGGCCGCCGTCTCGCGGATCTTGTCGACGATGTGTGCGGGCGTCGGCAGGTCGGGGTTGCCCATGCCGAGATCGATAACGTCCCGGCCGGCACGCCGTGCCGCCTGCATGAGTTCCGTGACCTCGGCAAACACGTACGGCGGGAGCCGCTCCAGGCGATGAAAATCGAATTCACCGTGCGCGCAACCGGAATCCGCCGGCGCGGTAATACTGTCGTCCATGTCCCCCCTCGAAGGCTGATGGTGCAAACACCGATACGGGTTCTTTCTTTTAGAGCTCCGCGAACCGGACGTCAATACGCCGTTCACAAAGCGGCGTTGGCGTCTCATCGCAGGGTTGCCAGGATACCGTCGCATGAATCGCTCGCGATGATGGCCGGCGGTGTTATAGTACGTTAATACATTGGTACATGCATGAAATCCCATAAGGTACTCACAGCACGGCGGGGGCGGTTGGCCGAACAGGCTCTCCGCGACGCGCTGGCGAGTGTCACTACCATCGCGCGGGTAGCCCGGGACCTCACCGCGGGCAGCGACGGTTACGCGCCGGCGGCAAAGCGGCTACGCAAGTGACCCGGCAGGGACTCTACGATCCGGCCTTCGAGCGGGATAGCTGCGGGTTTGGCCTGATCGCCAATCTCGACGACCATCCACGGCGGCGGGTGGTCGAGACGGCAATCACCGCGCTTGCGCGGCTCACGCACCGCGGCGCGGTCGCGGCGGACGGCAAGACCGGCGACGGCTGCGGCATCCTGATGAAAGCGCCGATCGGTTTTCTGCGAGCGATCGCGGAGGACTGCGGTATCCTGACGGCGGAACGCTTCGCGGCCGGCAGCGTCTTCCTGCCGCGGGATGCCGAGCGTGCCGCTGAAGTGCGCCGGATCATCGAGCGGGCGCTCATCGACTCCGAACTCGAACCGGCCGGCTGGCGCGTCGTGCCCGTGGACACCTCGGTGTGCGGGAACGAGGCGCTCGCGACGTTGCCGCGTATCGAGCAGGTGTTCGTGAATGCGCCGGCTGGCATGCAGCGGGCCGGTTTCAACGGCCGCCTCTTCCTCGCTCGCCGGAGCGCGGAGCGCCGCATGGCCGAGGTAGACGAGAGTGCGTATGTCGCGAGTCTTTCGTCCGCGACACTCAGCTACAAGGGCATGGTGATGCCCGAGGCCCTGCCGCGCTTCTTCCCCGATCTCCGTGACCCGCGGCTCGAGACGTCGGTCTGCCTGTTTCACCAGCGCTTTTCGACGAACACGCTGCCGCAGTGGCGGCTCGCGCAGCCCTTCCGTTTCCTCGCGCATAACGGCGAGATCAACACGATCCAGGGCAACCGCAACTGGGCGGTAGCGCGAGCCGACAACTTCCGCTCCGACAAGCTGCACGACATCTCGGAGCTGGAGCCGATCATTTCGCTGACCGGCTCGGATTCGTCCAGTCTCGACAACATGCTCGAAGTGCTGCGCGCGGGCGGCATGGACGTGCTGCAGGCAATGCGCATCCTCATGCCGCCCGCCTGGCAGAACGTCGATGCGCTCGATCCGGACGTGCGTGCCTTCTACGAGTTCTGGAACTGCCACGTCGAGCCCTGGGACGGACCGGCCGGCATCGTCCTTACCGACGGGCGTTATGCCGCGTGCTGCCTCGACCGCAACGGTCTGAGGCCGGCGCGCTACGTCATCACGAAGGACCGCCATATCACGATCGCCTCCGAGATCGGTGTCTACGACTACGCTCCCGGCGACGTCGTCGAAAAAGGGCGACTGGGACCGGGCGAGATGCTTGCCGTCGACCTGCGCAACGGGCGCATTCTCCGGACGGACGACGTGCACCAGGAACTCAAGGCCAGGGCGCCGTACAAGAAGTGGCTGAAGCAGGGGCTGCGCTACCTCGACTCGGAGCTCGTCGATCGTCACATGGCCGCCGAACCGATGGACCCGGGCACGCTCGCGAGCTACCAGAAGATGTTCAACCTGAGCCGGGAAGAGCTCAGTGACATCGTGAGCGTGCTCGCGGAGACCGAGCAGGAAGGTGTAGGGGCGATGGGCGATGACACGCCGATGCCGGTGCTCTCGCAACAGGTACGCTCTCCGTTCGACTATTTCCGGCAACAGTTCGCGCAGGTCACCAACCCGCCTATCGACAGCTTGCGCGAGCGCATCGTGATGTCGCTGCAGACCACGATCGGCCGGGAGCGCAACCTCTTCGACATCGGGCCGGAGCACGCCGAGCAGATCGTGATCAACTCGCCCGTCCTTTCACAGCGTAAGCTGCGGCAGCTCGTCGGACCGGGCCCCTGCCTGCTCGCCGACCGGTTCGCGTTCATCGACCTGAATGCGCCGGAAACGGAATCGCTGCCGCAGGCGCTCGACCGCATCTGCGCGGAGGCCGAGCAGGCGGCGCGCGACGGGCTGCTCGTCATCATGCTGAGCGACCGTTACCTCAAACCCGGCCTGCTGCCCGTGCACGCGCTGCTCGCGACCGGCGCGGTGCACCATCACCTGGTGCGCACGCGGCTGCGCTGCTCCGTGAACATCGTGGTGGAGACCGGCGTCGCGCGCGATGCGCATCATTTCGCGTGCCTGATCGGCTACGGGGCCACGGCCGTGTACCCGTACCTCGCCTACCAGAGCCTGCACGCCATGGCCCAGCGCGGCAATGTCGATCGCCGCCACCAGCTCGGTCGAAGCTATCGACGCGGCATCCGCAAGGGCCTGTTCAAGATCATGTCGAAGATGGGGATCTCCAGCATCGCAAGCTATCGCGGCGCTCAGCTCTTCGAGATCGTGGGGCTGCACGATGAGGTAGTGGACAGGTGCTTTCACGGCACCGTGAGCCGCATCCAGGGCGCGACGTTCGAGGATCTGCAGGACGACCAGCGCGAGCTCGCGCGCATTGCCTGGGAGCCGCGGCTGCCGCCCAGGCAGGGCGGCCTGCTGAAGTACATACACGACGGTGAATATCACTGCTTCAATCCGGACGTGGTCGCGACACTGCAGGCGGCGGTGCGTTCAGGGGATTTCGCCCGCTACATGCAATACGCGAAGCTGGTCAACGAGCGGCCGGTGGCAACCCTGCGCGACCTGTTCGGGCTGAAGCCGGTGGGACCGCGCGTGTCGCTCGACGAGGTGGAGCCAGCCGAGGCGATCCTGCCGCGCTTCGACAGCGCGGGCATGTCGCTGGGAGCGCTGTCGCCGGAGGCGCACGAGGCGCTGGCCATCGCCATGAACCGCCTCGGCGCGCGCTCGAACTCCGGCGAAGGCGGCGAAGACCCGGCCCGGAACGGCAGCGAGCGACGCTCGAGGATCAAGCAGGTCGCATCGGGCCGGTTCGGCGTCACGGCGGCCTACCTGGTCAGCGCCGAGGTCATCCAGATCAAGATCGCGCAAGGGGCGAAGCCGGGCGAAGGCGGCCAGCTACCGGGCCACAAGGTGAACGAGATGATCGCCCGGCTGCGGTTCGCGAAGCCCGGCGTCGGCCTGATTTCACCGCCTCCGCATCATGACATCTATTCGATCGAGGACCTCGCGCAGCTCATTTTCGACCTGAAACAGGTGAATCCCGAGGCGCTCGTATCGGTGAAGCTGGTGTCCGAGCCCGGCATCGGGACAATCGCCGCGGGCGTAGTGAAGGCCTACGCCGACCTCATTACCGTTTCCGGCTACGACGGCGGTACCGGCGCGAGCCCCCTGAGCTCGATCAAGTATGCCGGCAGCCCGTGGGAGCTCGGCCTGTCCGAGGTGCACCAGGTCCTGCGGGCCAACAACCTGCGGCACAAGGTGCGGCTGCAGACGGACGGGGGTTTGAAAACGGGTCTGGACGTGATCAAGGCGGCCCTGCTCGGTGCCGAGAGCTTCGGCTTCGGCACCGCGCCGATGGTGGCGCTCGGCTGCAAGTACCTGCGCATTTGCCACCTCAATAACTGCGCCACCGGCATCGCGACCCAGAACAACGTGCTGCGCAGCGAGCACTTCAGCGGCCTGCCGGAGATGGTGATGAACTTCTTCCGTTTTGTCGCCGAGGAAGTGCGGATGCTGCTGGCGGAGCTCGGCGCGAGAAGCATCGAAGAGCTGATCGGCCGGGTGGACCTGGTCGAGCTGAAGCCCGGCGAAACGCGGCGGCAGCAACGGCTGGACCTTCGTCCGATCCTGTCCGCCGCCGGCGCCGGCAAGGATGTGGCGCACTTCTGCATCGACGAACGCAACCGGCCGTTCGACAAAGGCGAACTGGCGGAGCAGATGGTCGCGGATATCCTGCCGGCCATCGAAGCCGGGTCGGGTGGCAGCTTCGCCTACACCATCAGGAACTTCAACCGGTCGATCGGCGCGCGGCTTTCCGGTGAAATCGCACGCCGTCACGGGGTAGCCGGGCTTGCGCATGCCCCGATCGACGTACGGTTCGACGGTACCGCCGGCCAGAGTTTCGGTGCCTGGAATGTCGCCGGGCTCAACCTGACGCTCACGGGCGACGCGAACGACTACGTGGGCAAGGGTATGGGCGGCGGCCGCATCGTCATTCGTCCTCCCGAGGTTTCGGGCTTCACGGCCCGCGACACGGCGATCATCGGCAACACCTGCCTGTACGGCGCGACCGGCGGGCAGCTTTTTGCCGCCGGCATGGCCGGCGAACGCTTCGCGGTACGCAACTCCGGAGCGATCGCGGTAATCGAGGGCGCCGGCGATCATTGTTGCGAGTACATGACCGACGGCATGGTGGTCGTGCTCGGCCGCACCGGTATCAACTTCGGTGCCGGGCTGACAGGCGGTTTCGCCTACGTGCTGGACGCCGATCGCGACTTCGTCGACCGCTACAACCACGACCTGATCGATATTCATCGCTTGACGCTCGAGAGCATGGAGGCGCACCTGCAGCATTTGCGGGCGATGATCGGGCTGCACGTGGAGTTGACCGGCAGCGCGTGGGGAGCCGAGATACTGGACGACTTCCGCACCTGGCTACCCAAGTTCTGGCTGGTCAAGCCGAAAGCGGCGGAGCTCGGGTCATTGATCAAATCCCTGCGACAGGCAGCGTAGCGAATGTCGAAACACCCCTTGCAATACCTCGAGGTGCCGCGGCGCGATCCGGACAAGGAGCCGGCGGAGGTGCGCATCAAGCACTACCGCGAGATCTACGGTGCGTACGACGCCGCCGATGCCGCCAGCCAGGCAGGACGCTGCCTCTCCTGCGGCAACCCGTACTGCGAGTGGAAGTGCCCGGTGCACAATTACATCCCGGACTGGCTGAAGCTCATCGAGGAAGGCAAGTTGTTCCAGGCTGCCGAACTTTCGCACCAGACGAACTCGTTGCCCGAGATCTGCGGACGCATCTGCCCGCAGGACCGCCTGTGCGAGGGTGCCTGCACGCTGAACGACGGTTTCGGCGCGGTCAGTATCGGCTCGATCGAGAAGTACATCACCGACGAAGCGCTGAAGCAGGGCTGGCGGCCCGACATGACGCACGTGATCGATACGGGCAAGCGGGTCGGCATCGTCGGCGCGGGTCCGGCGGGTCTCGCCGCCGCCGACGTGCTGGCGCGGCTCGGGATCCGTTCGGTGGTGTACGACGCGTATCCGGAAATCGGCGGCCTGATCACCTTCGGCATTCCGCCGTTCAAGCTCGACAAGGCGGTGATGCAAAAGCGGCGCGAGATCATGGAAGGCATGGGGGTTCGTTTCGTGCTCGGCACGCGCGTGGGCGAGGATCTGCCGTTCCAGGCGCTGCTGGACGACTACGACGCCGTCTTTCTCGGCATGGGCACCTATGAGGCGGTGCGCGGAGACTTCCCCGGCCTGGACCTCGACGGTGTGCACGAGGCGCTGCCCTACCTCATTTCCAACGTGTACCGGGAGCTCGGGATGGACGGCGCGGAGCACCCGTGGATCGACCTCGCGGGCCGGCGGGTCGTCGTGCTCGGCGGCGGCGATACGGCCATGGACTGCAACCGGACGGCCATCCGCCAGGGCGCCGTGAGCGTCTCCTGCGCCTACCGCCGCGACGCGGAGAACATGCCCGGTTCGCGCCGCGAATTCGAGAACGCCCGCGAGGAAGGCGCTCGTTTCCTGTTCAACCGCCAACCCGTGGCCATTACCGGGAAGGGTCGCGTCGAAGGTGTCGTGGTGGTCGAGACGCGGCTGGGCGCGCCGGATGCGAGCGGCCGGCGCCTGCCGGAACCCGTACCCGGAACCGAGGAGACGCTGGAGGCGGATGCGGTGCTGGTCGCATTCGGCTTCCGGCCCGATCCGCCGCCGTGGGTCCACGCCTCCGGCATCGAGCTGCTGCCAAGCCGCCGCATACGCGTCGCCACTCACGGTCCGCGGCCGTTCCAGACCACGAACCCGAACGTTTTCGCCGGCGGCGACATGGTGCGCGGTGCCGACCTCGTCGTCACCGCGGTGTTCGAGGGACGAGAGGCGGCCCGGAGCATCGCGTCTTACCTCGGCGTGTAAGCGCGGCAGCAGCGGCGGACCCGGGCAGCCGCCATCGCTGCATGCGACTGGTCTCGCCGCGCCGAATCATGGCATTGCACCGCGTTACCTCGAGCGGCCGCGGCGGCTTTTATCCGGCTGATCGCTCCTGGACGGTTTCACCCACCGGCTCGATCAGTTGCGCGCCTTCGTTCTTCGCGCTGTTGACCTGCCGATCGACCGGCCAGGCACGCAGCGCCGGCGGGTGCGCCGCCGCCTCGGCGAGCACCTGCCTGTCCCCGGCCAGCCAGCGATCGCCCTGGTCACGGTTGAGCACCACCGGCATGCGGTCGTGCAGCTCCGCAATGAATCCGGGCGCCGCGGTCGTCACGATCACGGCGGTTTCGAGCCGCTGGCCGCTCTCGCGGTCGCGCCAGCGCTCCCAGAGCCCCGCGAATGCAAACGGCTCGCCGCTCGCGAGCGAAATGAACCAGGGGATCTTGCCCCGGGGACCCGGGCGCCACTCGTAGAAGCCATCCGCCAGCACCAGGCAGCGGCGCTTGCGATAGGCCTCACGGTAGGCCGGCTTCGAGGCTACCGTTTCGGCGCGCGCGTTGATCAGCCGGTTGCCGATGGACGGATCGCGCGCCCAGTATGGCACCAGCCCCCACCGCAGCGTGACGAGCTCGCGCCGGCCCTGCTCCGGCTCGCGTACGGCGGCGACATCCTGGGTGGGCGCGATGTTGTAGCGCGGCTCCACGGAATCGACCGGCTCGGCGTTGAACAGCGCCGCCATGGCCTCATGCGACGAATAGAAAGCGAAGCGGCCGCACATCCGGATTACTCCCGAATACCGATACCCCGCTTCAGCAGCGCGATGTTGATGCTGAAGAGGAGCACCACGAACACTCCTACTATAAGGTAGGCGTGCCGGATGTCGATATCGGAGGCGCCCAGGATGCCGAACCGGAACGCGTTCACCATGTAGAGAATCGGGTTCAGCAGCGACAGCTTCTGCCATATCTCCGGCAGCAGGGAAATCGAATAGAAAACCCCGCCCAGGTAGGTCAGCGGTGTCAGCACGAAGGTAGGGATGATCGCGACGTCGTCGAACTTCTTCGCGAAAACGGCATTGATGAAGCCCGCAAGCGAGAAAACAATCGACGCGAGCAGCACCATCGAGGCGGTGATGAAGGGATGCTGCATGTCGAGATCGGTGAAAGCCAGCGCAATGAGCGTGACGAGCGACCCGACCAGCAGTCCGCGGATTACGCCACCGGCCACGTGGCCAATGATGATGGTGGCATAGGACATCGGCGACACCAGCATTTCCTCGATGTGCCGTGCGAACTTGGCGCCGAAGAACGACGACACGACGTTGCCGTAGGAGTTTGTGATTACGGACATCATGATAAGCCCGGGCGCGATGTACTGCATGTAATCGTAGCCGTCCATCTCACCGATGCGGCGCCCGATGAGGCTGCCGAAGATCACGAAATACAGCGTCATGGTGATCGCCGGCGGCACGATCGTCTGCAGCCAGATACGGATGATGCGAGTGAATTCCTTGGTGACTATGGTCTGCAGCGCGACCAGGTTCAGGCGCAGGTTCATGTCGGGTGCCCGGCAGCGCCGCGGGGCGATTGCTTGCCTTCGACCAGGCCGAGGAACAGTTCCTCGAGGCGGTTGGCCTTGTTGCGCAGGCTCAAGACCCGGATGCCTTTCTCGTCCAGCAGCGCGAACAGCTTGTTCAGGTCGTGCTCGGCATCGATCGCCACCTCGAGCTCGTAGGCGCCGGCGCGTTCCACCTCGAAGCCTTCCAGTACCGGGGGCGCGTCCAGCGGCTCCCGCAGGCTGAGGACAAAAGATTCGCGCTGCAGCTTGCGCAGTATCCGGTCCATGCGCGCATTCTCGACGATGACCCCGTCGTCGATGATCGCCACGTATCGGCAGAGGCTCTCCGCCTCCTCCAGGTAATGCGTGGTCAGGATGATGGTGGTGCCTTCCGCGTTGATCCGGCGCAGGAATTCCCACATCGAGCGGCGAATCTCGATATCGACGCCGGCCGTTGGCTCGTCGAGGATCAAAAGCTTCGGCTCGTGCGCCAGGGCGCGCGCGATCATGAGTCGCCGCTTCATGCCGCCCGACAGATTGCGCGCGACGTCCTGCCGCCGATCCCACAGGCGGAGCTCGTTCAGGTACTTCTCCGTTCGGCGCCGCGCCAGCCGCCGCGGAATACCGTAGTAACCCGCCTGGTTCAGCACGATGTTCTCCACCGTCTCGAACAGGTTCAGGTTTACTTCCTGCGGGACCAGCCCGATGCAGGATTTCGCGGCTTCGAGCTCGCGATCGATGCTGTGGCCGAAGACGTGCACCTCGCCGCCGGATTTCCGCACCAGGGAGCTGATGATGCCGATCGCCGTCGTCTTGCCCGCGCCGTTCGGTCCGAGCAGCGCGTAAAAATCGCCGGGCTCGACTTCCAGGTCGATGCCCTTCAACGCGCGCACGCCGTTCGCGTATGTCTTGCTCAGGTTTCGAATCGACAGGGCCTGCATGAAGCGGCGTATTGTATACGCTCCTACATGGCTGGGCGCCTTTGGCCCCCGTAGGAGCGCGCATTGCTCGCGCGATGCCATACCCGCCAATCGTGCCGTCGCCCGCGTGGCGGGCTCCTACGGGTCGTCTTCTGCCACTTCCAGGGAGGGGGGGCGGGCGCTGCGGGCGGCCGTGCGCCACTGGCCCTCGGCGGGCAGGGCGGCTTGCGTCAGCACGGTCTGGAGGGCGCTGATGTGGGCTGCGCGCCGCACCTGCTGTTCACGACTGGTGCCGCTGCCCAGGAGCTTGGCCCAGAGATCGGCATCCGCCGCGCCACGCAGCGTCACGACTTCATCGCGTCGCCCGGCGATCGACAGCAGGTTCATGAAGGTGAGCTCCGTCAGTTGCTCGCACCAGTGCAGGCTGGCGCCGCAGATCAGCCTGGCGGCGTACGGGTTCTGCTTCGAGAGCTGCCAGGCAAATCCCAGGCCGGCGGAAACAAGCCCGACCAGGTCGTCCGAAGCCGCGGACGGCAGGGCAAAGAGGTCGCCGCTCAGCTCGGCCGCGAACGCCTGTTCCCAGAAGCGGCTGTCGCGCTCCCGGAAGGACATGAGCAGGAAAGGCACCGCGCCCAGGCGCACTGCCTGGCTTTCCGCCAATCCGACGAGCTTTTCCCTGAGGGGCTGCCGCAGCCGGCCCAGGCACTGGCGCGCCGTGCCGTCGCGGCGCAGCAGGTTCAAAAATGCCCGGTTCAGCGCGGTCACGTTGGCGTAATCGGCGGCACTCGGTCCCTGGTACTCCATGGCGATCTCCCCGGTGGCTGGCGGTGTTTTTTTGGTATACGTGCAGTTACTGAATTTTTTATTGCGCTACCACTGTCGATCTTATAGTCTTTTATACAGCTACATATGGTGTTAAACAAGCAGAATTCGAGAAAAATGCGACTCACCGACAACCGCTACGCTTCCGAGCGCACCCAGTTCGAGCTCGCGCTCCGGATGATCCGCCATGAAGCGCGCACCCGGACGATCAAAGCCTGCACCGGCCTCAGCGACGACCGGATCCGCAAGCTATACGCCACCTACTTCCGCGATCGCGGCGAGGTGAAACGCCGCCGCGGCAAATCGCCTCGCCAGGTGTCCTTGTTCGTCAAGAACCCGCTGAACCAGCTAGAGGCGACCACGCTCATCGCGCTCTTTTGCGCGAGCCTCCTGCTCCGAATCGACCGATCCAACCGCATCCAGGCCTGCTGGCCGCGGCCGGACGTCGAATACGGGCACCGCGTCTGCCGCGCCTTCGAGACCTACCTTTTGCTGCATCCGTCCGCGCGCCTGAGCTTCGAATGGGCGTGGAACCTGCTGCACTCGATCTCGCATAACGATGAGCTGTATCTCGCGAACTGCCGTGACTGCGAGGCGGCCTACGTGCAGGACGCGTACGCGCTGGATCACAAGCTCTGCCCGAGCTGCGAGATATCCCGGCACCGCCGGCGGCGGCCCGGCAGCGGCAGCTTTGCGCGCGGATGAAAAATATCGGCCTTTCTGCATGGATAGCGCGGTTTTTCGAGTCCCCAATGCCTCCCCGCGAACGTAATCTCGGTTCGAGGCCATTGAGCGAGGTGGCCGTACTGATGTGCAACGATTTCTCAAAGGAGTGAGGAAAATGCGAGACCTGAACATGCAGGAAGCAATGCTGGTTGCCGGCGGCAACGATACCCTCAACGCCCGGGTTGCGGATGCCTGCGAAGGGCAGCCGGACAGCACCAACGTCACAGTAACCTACACGTCCTCGAGGGGCGCGAGTGCCTTCGGTCTTTTCGGCGGGGACGCCCACACCAGCCTCTCGATGATCACCAATTGCGGCGACTACCGGGAAAACCTGGAGTTGAACTCCGGCTCCGAGGACGGCGCCTGACCGGGGCCATGCCTGGAACGAAACTACACAGGCGCGCGGCTCCCGCACTCGTTGCGGGAGCCGCTCTCGTGCTCGCCGCAAGCTGCGCGGCGCCGACCATCCCGCCAACGCCCCTGGTGCACGCGATCGACAGCTCCGTGTGGCTGGCCAAAGGCGCTATAGACTGGCCCGGCCCGGATCACCGGGTTTACGCCTACTTCGACGCGGACGGAAGCTTCGCCATCTGCGGCAAGGAGCTCACCGCCGCCGCGCGGGAGGCGTTTGCCACGAGCTCGGATTTCCTCTGGGGCGAGGCCTGCGGGCACTTCATCGTGCTGTTCCGCCCGGCGCCGATCGCCCTCGATGCCACCGCACGGGAAATGCTTGCGGCACACGAAGCCTTCCACCTCGCGGCGCAGATGCACGGGTTACTGCCGCGCATCGATGCCGCGGAGTTCCCCGGCCATCCGGATGCAGGCGCGTGGAGCAACATCAACACGTTCTTCCGGGAGGTGTTTCGACTGTCCGCGCTCCGGGGAAAGCACAAACCCTGCGATGGACTTGAAGACGCCTACCGCGCACTGCCGCCATTCGAACGCGACTACGTTGTCTACAAAACCTACTGGGAATGGCCCGCCGAGTTCTACATGCGCGAGACGGCGCGCGGGGAAACCATGAGCGCCGCGGAATACCGGGCGCTGCGCACGTCGCTCATCGTGAACGGGCTGGACGAGATCGTCTACCTGGCGGGTGAGCGGGCGATGAACCTGGTCGAGCTGGCCATCGGGCGGGAAGCATGGCAACGCCGGTACCTGGACGGCGAGCACATGCTGAATTTTTTCGCGGAGTCACTCGGTTGTCCGCCCCTCCTCGGACCGACCCTCCAGGTCGATTCGATAACAGAGGAAGCGATTTTCACCGACGTGCAGCCGTGATGCCGTCCGCGACGGTTTAAACGCCGATCCGTGGCAAGACATGCGACCCGTGCTGCAAGCCGAAGCCGCCGAATGCGGGCTCGCCTGCCTCGCGATGCTGTGCCGGCACCATGGGCGCAGGGTAGATCTGCGGGAGCTGCGGCAAACATTCCAGCTCTCGCTCAAGGGCACGACGCTCCCGCACGTCATGCAGGCCGCCTCCCGGCTGGGACTGCGGTCGCGACCGCTCCGCCTGGAACTCGACCAGCTCAAGCATCTGCGCCTGCCCTGCATTCTCCACTGGGACCTGAACCACTTCGTCGTGCTGGCGAGGACGGGCAGGCACCGGGTTACCGTTCTCGATCCCGCGTTCGGCCAGCGCCGGCTCCGCTACGACGAAGTCTCCGGGCATTTCACCGGCGTGGCGCTGGAACTGACGCCGGCATCGGATTTCACGCCGCGCCCGGCCGCGCCCTGCGTGTCGCTGCGCCAGCTCACCGGGGGCGTGAGCGGCCTGTGGCGGGCACTGGCCCTGATCCTGTCGCTGTCCCTCGCGTTGCAGGTGTTCGTCATCATCGGACCTTTCTTCCTGCAGTGGATCGTGGACCAGGTGCTGGTGTCCGCCGACCGTGACCTGCTGAGCGTGCTCGCTCCGTGCTTCGTGCTGGTGCTGTTGCTGCGCGTGACCATCGGGCTGCTGCGCGGCTGGGCTTTGATCTACCTGTCGACGCGCCTTGCACAGCAGTGGGTCGGCAATGTCTTCTCGCACCTGCTGAAGCTGCCGCTCGATTTTTTCGCGAGGCGCCACCTGGGCGATGTAGTGTCGCGTATGGGAAGCGTACGCAACATCCAGCGCACGCTGACCACGAGCTTTGTCGAGGCGCTGATCGACGGGTTCATGGCCGCGGTCACGCTGGCGATGATGGTGATTTACAGCGCGAAGCTCGCACTCATCACCCTGCTTGCCGTGGGCCTTTATCTCGCTTTGCGCGCGATCTGCTTCCATCCCGTGCGGGAAGGCACGGAGCAGCAGCTCGTTGCCGGTGCACACCAGCAGAGCAATTTGCTCGAGACGATCCGCGGCATCCAGTCGGTCAAAGTCGCCGGCGTCGAGCGGCAGCGCGAATCCGCCTTCGCCAACCTGGTGAACGAGACGTTCAACCGCGACATCTGGCTTGCGAAGTTCGGTCTCGGCTTTACCAGCGCCAGCACACTGATTTTCGGCACCGAACGCATCGCGGTGATCTGGGCGGGTGCGCTGCTGGTGATGGAAAATGCCTTTTCCGTCGGGATGCTCATCGCTTATCTCGCGTACAAGGACCAGTTTGCCGGTCGCATCGCCGCGTTGATCGACAAGTGGGTGGAGCTGCGCATGCTGCGCCTGCACGGCGAACGGCTCGCCGACATCGTGCTGGCGCCACCCGAGGATTGCGCGGCCAAAGCCGGGGCCGAACCGAAGCACTTGGAGGCGCGCATCGAAGTCCGGGAATTGTCGTTTCGCTACGCCGAAGGCGAGCCGTGGATCCTCAGGAATTTGAGCTTCACGGTCGGCGCAGGCGAAGCAATCGCCATCGCCGGTGCCTCGGGTTGCGGCAAGACGACGCTGTTGATGCTCCTGCTCGGCCTGTTGCGCCCCACCAGCGGCAGCATCAGCATCGGCGGCTGCGAGCTGCCGAGGCTCGGCATGCAGAACTACCGCGCGATGGTCGGGGCCGTCATGCAGGACGACCGGCTCTTCGCGGGATCCGTGGCCGACAACATCGCGCTGGGCGACGACGGCTATGCCATGAGCCGCGTCGAGGCCGCCGCACGCCTTGCGGCGGTGCACGAGGACATTGCCGCTATGCCGATGGGCTACCAGAGCCTCATCGGCGACATGGGCACCACATTATCGGGCGGCCAGAAGCAGCGCGTGATTCTCGCCCGGGCGCTGTACCGCAAGCCCCGGATCCTGTTCCTCGATGAGGCTACCAGTCACCTCGACATGGTGCGCGAGCGTGCCGTCAACGAGGCCGTGCGCAAGCTGGAGCTGACGCGCGTGATCGTCGCGCATCGCCGGGAGACGATCGCCTGTGCCGATCGCGTGCTGCTGCTCAAGGGCGGGAGGATTGCGCGGGAAGCGCGTCCGCGGCCCGTAGCGCTGGCCAACGGGGCGCGCGATCGCCCGGCTCCCGCGCCGGCGTGAGGCGGCGGGATGGCAGACCCGCTGTTCCGCCGCGAGGCGCTCGCAGCCAGGAGCCGGAGCTGGCTGGGCGGCATCTCGCTGTCACAGCCGCCCTCCTTGTGGCTGGTCGCTGCGTTTTCGCTCGCGGCCGCGGCGGCCATTGTCCTGCTCCTGGCCGCCGGCGATTACACGCGGCGCTCCCGGGTGGCGGGGCAGCTCGTGCCCGACCTGGGGCTCGTCACCCTGGTCGCCCCCGCTGCCGGCGTGGTCCAGCGACCGCTGCCGAAAGAAGGTGCGGAGGTCGCCCTCGGGCAAGCGCTGGCGGTGATCGGCACGCCGCGTGCCACCAGCGAGACCGGTGACCTGACATCGGGGCTGCTCGAACGACTGGACGAGCAGCGCGTCGCCGCGCTAACGGCGGCGGCCTCGGAACGGGAGCTCCTGGCGTTGCAGGCCGAAGGGCAGGCAAAGCAGCTCGCCGCCGCGCGCCTCGAGCTCGACGAGATCGAGCAGGCAATCGGCATCGAACACGAGCGGGTCGGCATCGCGCAGCAACGGCTCGCGCACTTGCGCAAGCTTGCCGCGCGGGATTTCGTCAGCCAGCTTCAGCTCACGGAGCAGCAACAGGCAGGTCTCGAGCGCGCTGCCGCGCTCCAGGCGCTCAGGCGGCAGCGCGTCGCCGTGCAGCGCGAAATCCTGCGGCTGGAGCAAAGCGGGCGCGAACTCGCGGCGCGCCAGGCCGCAGAAGCCGCCGCAAGCCAGCGCGAGCTCGCCGAGCTGGGGCAGGAGCGCCTACGGATCGAGGCGGGCGGCGAGGTGCTGGTCCAGGCGCCCGTGGACGGCATCGTCGCCAGCACGCTGGTCGAACGGGGACAAACCGTGGAAACGGGCCAGCCGATACTCAGCCTGCTGCCCGCCGGCTCGGTGCTGCAGGCCCGGCTGCTGGTGCCGAGCCGGGCGGTCGGCTTCATCCGCCCGGGAGACACCGTGCTCCTGCGCTACCAGGCGTTTCCGCACCAGAAATTCGGTCACCATCGCGGTACCGTGCGGCGCGTCTCCCGGAACGCGCTGGCGCCGGACGCGCTGGCCGCGCTCGACAGCAACGTGCAGGCCCGCGAGCCGTATTACCGGGTGCTGGTCGAGCTGGAAGCGCAGTCGGTGGTGGCGTACGGCAGGCACGAGGCGCTCCGTCCCGGAATGCTGGTAGAAGCCGACATTCTCGGCGAACGCCGCAAGCTCTACGAATGGCTGCTGGAGCCCCTCTACTCAGTCACCGGCAAGCTGTAGGAGCCGCCATGCGGGCGACCCCACCGCGCGGGTCGCCCGCATGGCGGGCTCCTACAGTAAGATAGCGGGGTGAACGGGCATAACGTTTTTGCCGGTGCCTTCGTCGACCGCTCCGGCCATCGGCGCGAAGACCCTGAGTGGCTGAAATCCGCCCTGGCCAGCGAGGACAGCGCGTTCGTGCCGGTCTGGGGCGACAAGTGCCTGGCCACGGGTGAGCCGCTGCACGCAATCCTGCTGTCCCGGAGGGACGTCGCTGCTTACCTGCGCGAACAGGACATCATTTTTCTCGGCATGTACCGCGGCCGGCCGGTATTCGCCGTGCAGATCGACGGCGAGAGCGACGCCCCGTTCGGGGATATCGGCCAGTTTCACGACCTGCGCTATCTTGGCAATTCGCTGCCGGTGGACGAAGCGAACCTCGTGGCACAGGCGCGGGCGCTGGTGCTGTGGCATCGCTCGCAGAAGTATTGCGGCCGCTGCGGCGCGCTGTCGCGGCCGGAGTCCGGCGGCAACACGCGCATCTGCATCGGGCCCGACTGCGGCATCCGGATCTTTCCGCGCGTCGATCCTGCCATCATCGTGCTGGTGTCGGATCGCGACCGCTGCCTGCTGGGCCGGCAGCCGAGCTGGCCGGAAGGCCGCTATTCCACCATTGCGGGCTTCGTGGAACCGGGCGAGAGCCTGGAGGACGCGGTGCAGCGAGAAGTGCTGGAGGAGACGAATGTTTCCGTGCACAACATCCGCTACCACAGCTCGCAGCCGTGGCCCTTCCCGTCCTCGCTGATGCTCGGCTTCACCGCCGAGGCGCTGACGACCGATATCGCGCTGAACGACGGGGAACTGGTCGACGCGCAGTGGTTCACGCACAAAGAGCTCACGTCCGGCTACCCGCTGCTTCCCTACCGCCTGTCGATCGCGCGCCGGCTGGTCGACGACTGGCTCGAGGCGCACGACCACCCGCCGGTGCGCAAGCGTTAGTCATGTGCCTGATCGTCTTCGCGTGGCAGGCTCACCCGCGGTACCGGCTCGTACTCGCCGGTAATCGCGACGAATTCCATGCGCGTCCGGCCGCGCCGCTCGATTGGTGGAAGGACGCGCCGCACATCGTCGGCGGGCGGGATATGAAGGCGGGCGGCACCTGGCTCGCTGTTGCGCGCTCCGGCCGGGTTGCCACGGTGACGAACTATCGCGAAGACCTGGCGCCGCATCCCGGGACACGCTCGCGCGGGGCGCTGGTCACGCGCTTCCTCGCGGACGATCGCAGCCCGCTGTGCTACGCTGAGGCGCTGGAGGGCGCGGACTATGCCGGGTTCAGCCTGCTCGCCGGTGACCTTCGACCTCACCCCGCGCCCGAGCTCGCCTACGTCTCCAATCGCGGCGACCCGGCGCGCGCGCTCGCACCGGGCATCTACGGGCTGAGCAACGCGTCGCTCGACACGCCCTGGCCCAAGCTGCTGCGCAGCAAGGCGCGGCTCGCATCTCTGCTCGAAGGCCCCATCGACCCGGAAGCGCTGCTCGCGCTGCTCGCGGACCGGGAACCGGGTAACAGCGACGACATCGCGGACGCGATTGCCGACGACCTGCCGCCCGAGACCGCGCGCGCCATTGCGGCACCGTTCGTGGTAACGCCGGAGTACGGCACGCGCTGTTCGACAGTGCTGCTCGCGAGCGTAACGGGCGAGATCGATATCCACGAACGCCGCTTCGATCCCGGCGGCGTCCCGGCCGGCGACTCCCACGTTCATTTTGCGATGGCATCGCGGTAAGAGCCGTTGGAGCCCGGTGGCGGACACCGGCATGCCGCAAAGGCAAACGCCGGGATCAGGCCAAAACTGTCAGGAGCCAGGCACGGATGTCGGCGATTTCCGCCGGGGACACGGCGTGCGGCATCGGGTATTCGTGCCACTCGACGTCGAAACCCGCGTCCGCTATCGCTTCCGCCGATTGCCGGCCGAACTGGACGGGAATGACGGGATCGGCGGTGCCGTGCGCAATGAAAACCGGCAGCTCGGCAGGCGGCACGGCTCGCCCCGGAAGCACTTCCGTTTTCAGCGTCTCCGCCAGGGGTAACCAGGTCGACAGCCCCATGACGCCCGCGAGCCGATGCGGAAAACGCAGTCCCGTGTGCAGCGCGACCGCGCCGCCCTGCGAGAAGCCGGCGGCCACGATCCGCGAGTAGTCGATGCCGCGCTCGTGCTCGCGCTCGATCAGCGCGCTCATGAGCTCACTGCTCGCGCGGATTCCCTGCTCGTCCTGCGGACCGTGCCGATCGAGGCTCACGATGTCGTACCAGGCGCGCATCGCGATGCCGCCGTTGATAGTCACCGGCCGCACCGGCGCGTGCGGGAACACGAAACGCACGGCCGTGTTGCCGAGGCGGAGCTCCGGCACGATCGGCTCGAAATCATGCCCGTCGGCGCCGAGCCCGTGCAGCAGGATGACGCTGCTGTCCGGCTCTGTTCCGTGGACTACCTCTACGGTTTCGGCTGTGGCCATGCTCCTCTCCTGGATTGCGTGGCGTGCGTGGGCTGCAGGATGTGCCGGCCCGCAAGCGGGCTCCTACAAATTTGGCGATCTGTTATACCATCCCGGTTCGTTTGTTCACGTCCCCGCTCATGAAATCGAGAATTTCGCCGCCGACGGCCCTGCTCGGCCTGCTGCTGCTCGGCGCAACAGCCTGCGGGCAGAAAGGCCCATTGTTCCTGCCGGACGACCCGGAGGCGGGCCGTGTCGCGGTCCCCGGCCCCGCGCCGCGGCCGGAACGGGCGCAGGAGCCAGAGCCTGACGAGGACGCGGACGTGGGCGCACAGGAAGAGCCGCCGCACCGGTGATCGCCTATCCCGCGACAAGGCGCCGACCAGCCGGGCCCGAACGATGAGCGGCAACCGCCTCGTCCTGGTCGACGGCTCGTCCTATCTCTTTCGCGCCTACCACGCGCTGCCGAAGCTGTCCTCGTCCCGCGGCGACCCGACCGGCGCGCTGCTGGGCGTGCTGAACATGATCAACAAGCTGTGCCGCGAGGAACCCGCCGAGCACATCGCCGTCGTGTTCGACGCGCCGGGCAAGACGTTCCGCGATGCCCTGTTCGAGAAGTACAAGTCGAACCGGCCGCCGATGCCGGACGAGCTGCGCGCCCAGGTCGACCCGCTGCTCGCCGCGGTGCAGGGCATGGGCCTGCCGCTACTGCGCATCGAAGGCGTCGAGGCCGACGACGTCATCGGCACGCTCTGCCGCCGCGCCGCCGCGAAAGGCATGAACGTGCTCGTCTCCACCAGCGACAAGGACATGGCACAGCTCGTGGACGAGCACGTCACTCTCGTGAACACGATGTCGGGCTCGGTGCTGGACCGCGAGGGCGTGAAGCGGAAATTCGACGTCTGGCCGGAACAGATCGTCGACTGGATCGCGCTCGTCGGCGACACCTCCGACAACATCCCGGGCGTGCCCCGGGTCGGCGCCAAGACGGCCGCCAAGTGGCTGAACGAGTACGGCACGGTGGACGAAATCATCGCCAACGCCGGCGCAATCGGCGGCAAGGTCGGCGAAAGCCTGCGCGAGAACATCGACCAGCTCCGGCTGTCCCGCGAGCTCGCAACGATCCGGCAGGACGTCGCGCTGCCCTTCCAGCCGGACGAGCTGACGCGCACCGAGCCCGACGTGAGCAACCTGCGGCAGCTCTACGCGGCCTTCGAGTTGAAGGCACTGCTCCGGCAGCTCGACGAGCAGTTGACGGCGGAGATAACGGAGGTCGCGGCCGAGGTAACGCCGGTGCCGAGCGGCGGCCAGTACGAGACGATCCTCACGCAGGACGAGCTCGAAGGCTGGCTGCGGCGGATCGAAGACGCGCCGCTCGTATCTGTCGACACCGAGACGACCGGCCTCGATTACATGAAAGCGGAACTCGTCGGCATCTCGCTTTCCGTCACGCCGCGCGAAGCCGCCTACATCCCGGTCGGCCACGACTACGCCGGCGCGCCGGAGCAACTCCCGCGCGATGCGGTGCTGGCGGCGCTTAAGCCTTTCCTCGAGAACCCGGAGCGGAAAAAAGTCGGGCACGACCTCAAATACGACGCGCACATCTTCGCGCGTTACGGCATCGAGCTGCGCGGCCTGGCGTTCGACACGATGCTCGAGTCCTATGTGCTCAACAGCGTCGCGATCCGGCACGACATGGATGCGGCGGCTCGGCATTACCTCGACACCGATACGATCCTGTTCGAGGACATCGCCGGCAAGGGCGCGAAGCAGCTCACCTTCAACCAGGTCGACGTCGGCGTGGCCGCGGCGTATGCCGCCGAGGACGCCGACATCACCCTGCGGCTGCACGAAAAGCTGTGGGGCGAGCTCGAGAAGGACGAACCGCTGCGCAAGCTGTACCTGGAGATCGAGCAGCCGCTCGCGCCCGTGCTCTTCGGCATGGAGCGCCACGGCGTGCTCATCGATCGCGAGATGCTGAAAATCCAGAGCGACGAGCTGACGGAGAAAATGGCGACGCTGGAGGCGATGGCCCACGAACTGGCCGGCGGCCCTTTCAATCTCGGCTCGCCCAAGCAGCTGCAGGAAATCCTGTTCGGTACCCACGGCCTGCCGGTCATCCGCAAGACGCCGAAGGGCCAGCCGTCGACCGCCGAGGACGTGCTGGCCGAGCTCGCGCGCGATTACGAGCTGCCGCGCCTGATCCTCGACTACCGCGCGGTCAGCAAATTGAAAAGCACCTACACCGACAAGCTGCCGGCACAGATTTCGCCGGTGACCGGCCGCGTGCACACCTGCTATCGCCAGGCGATCGCCGCCACCGGCAGGCTGTCGTCGACGGATCCGAACCTGCAGAACATCCCGATTCGCACGCCGGAAGGCCGGCGCATCCGCCAGGCGTTCGTCGCGCCCGCGGGCCACGTGCTGCTGGCCGCCGACTACTCGCAGATTGAGCTCCGGATCATGGCTCACCTGTCGGGCGATGCCGGGTTGCTCCGCGCCTTCGCCGGCGACGAGGACATCCACCGCGCCACGGCGGCCGAGGTATTCGGGCTGCCGCTTCATGGCGTCAGTGCGGACCAGCGGCGGGCGGCCAAGGCGATCAATTTCGGCCTGATGTACGGCATGTCGGCCTTCGGGCTCGGCAAGCAGCTCGGGATCGGCCGCGCCGAGGCGCAGGAATACGTCGACCTGTATTTCGAACGGTACCCGGGCGTGCGGCGCTTCATGGACAATACCCGGCAGCAGGCGCGCGAGGCCGGTTATGTCGAGACGCTGTTCGGCCGCCGGCTCTACCTGCCGGAGATCAACGACCGTAACCCGCAGCGCCGCCAGTACGCGGAACGCAGCGCCATCAACGCGCCCATGCAGGGCACCGCGGCCGACATCATCAAGCGCGCCATGATTGCCGTGCAGGCCTGGATCGAGCAAAGCGGCGCCCCCGCCCGCATGATCATGCAGGTCCACGACGAGCTGGTCTTCGAAGTCGCGGACGCCGAGGCGGAAGCCGTGCAGCAGGAGATCGTGTCGCGCATGGCCGCGGCGGCGAGCCTGTCCGTGCCGCTGAAGGTCAGCGCCGGTCGCGGCGCTAACTGGGACGAGGCGCACTGACGGCACCGCCGATGCTTCGCTCGCCGACGTCGTGATCGGTGGATGCCCCGCTGCCACGGCGCCTCAACCACCCGCCGACGCTCCGACCACCCCCGTACCGACCCCCCCCCCGCGGAACTCTTCGCGCGTTCCGGGCTCCAAGTTCCCGAGTGCTCAGTCACTCGCCTGCTTACCTCCCTTTGCAGGCGTGCAGCCGGCTACCCCAAACCGGCTGCGTACGACTCGAGCCCGGGCGCTCCGCCAGGAGTCCCGGGCTTTTTTTTTTGGCTGTCAGCGCGAACCCAGCATGCGTTCCAGCGCCGCCCGCGCTTCCTCGACGCCCTGCCGGGTCACGGCCGAAAAGAGCTCCACCTCCGTTCCCGTGCCCGCTTCGCGTCGCACCTGCGCCAGCGCTTTGGCCGCCTGGCCGCGCTTCAACTTGTCGGCCTTGGTGAGCAGGATGGCGGCCGGCGCCCCGACGGCGTTCGCGAATTCCAGCATCTGGCGGTCCTGGTCGCCGAGCAGCCGCCGCACATCGACGAGCAGGAACAACCCTTTCAGGCTTTGCCGCTCTTCGAAATACCGGGTGAGCAGGCGCCCCCAGTGCTGGCGGGTTGCATCGGCCACGCGGGCAAACCCGTAGCCGGGCAGGTCGACCAGCCGCTGGCCTTCGCGCAGCGCGAAGAAGTTGACGAGCTGGGTGCGGCCCGGCGTCTTGCTGGTGCGGGCGAACTGCCGCCGGTTCACAATGACGTTGATGGCGCTCGATTTGCCGGCGTTGGAGCGGCCGGCAAAGGCGACTTCCGCCCCCCTGTCCGGCGGAAATTGCTCGAATTCATTGGCGCTCGAGAGGAACTCGGCGGCCGGGTACTGTGACATGGGAAGAGGCCCCGATGTGTGTATAATTTCGAGCTTTGAGCGTCGCGCCCGCCGATGAGGCACGCGGCGAAGCTTAAGCCGGCACGGTTTCGGGACCATGATATTGAAGTACATCGCATTCGCAATCGTAACGCTCGCCGCCGGAGCCCTTGCCAATGCCCAGGCGCTGGTTGAAGGCTCCGCCGAGGCCGGCAAGGCAAAGTCGATCACCTGCGCCGCCTGTCACGGAGCCGACGGCAACAGCGTCAACCCGTCATGGCCGAACCTGGCCGGCCAGCATGCCACCTACATCGTGCAGCAACTGCAGGCGTTCAAGGACGGCACTCGCAGCGATCCGCTGATGACGCCCCAGGCCATGATGCTGTCCGAGGAAGACATGAAGAACCTGGCGGTGTACTACGCGGCGC
Source organism: uncultured Woeseiaceae bacterium (assembly GCA_964607425.1). Lineage (GTDB taxonomy): Bacteria > Pseudomonadota > Gammaproteobacteria > Steroidobacterales > Woeseiaceae > IDS-8. The sequence goes on along the minus strand of CAZSKQ010000002.1, from coordinate 6,150 downwards.
AGCAGTCGGCGCCGAAGGCCGTGGCCGACCCCGCCGTCCTCGATCTCGGAGAGGCGATCTACCGTGGCGGCGACACGGAAACCGGCGCGGCCGCCTGCATGGCCTGCCACGGTCCGAGCGGACGCGGCAACCCCGCCGCCGCCTATCCGCTGCTGCGGGGACAATACGCGGTATACGCGGCGAAGCAGCTCCGTGACTACGCCGCCGGCCGCCGGCAGTCCGACAAGCCGCAAGCGATGATGCAGGAGATTGCCTCAAAGCTCTCCGAAGAGGACATGCTTGCGGTCGCTTCCTATGTGCAGGGGCTGAAATAAGCGGCACCCTGGTATAACCGACAAACCGACCCAGGAACTACGATGAAGCACCTGTTGATACTCGGGACGATCCTGGCCCTCGCCCTGGCCGGCTGCGATTCCGGCACCGAACCCGCCGGCCCCGCACCGGACTCGACCGCTCCCATGGCGGAGCAGCCGGCGCCGGCGCAACCGGCAGCCGAGGAAGCACCGACGCAGGCGGCGGACGCAGGTGAGCCGCAGGTGGTGGAAGAATCGGCTTCCGTAGCCGACGACCTGCAGCCGGACGAGCAGCCCCTCACGCTGGCGCGCTCCGACATGAGCGAAGCCCGCGGCGACTGGATATACAAGGAGGGTGAGCACTTCGACCGCCTCGTGCCGACGCAGCCCACCGTAGGCGGCGCGGACAAGATCGAGGTCGCCGAGGTGTTCTGGTACGGCTGTCCGCATTGCCTGACCCTCGAGCCTTACCTCAACCGCTGGGCCGAGCAAGCGCCTGCCACCGTACGTTTTGTGCGTATCCCGGCGGTATGGAACCCGCTGGTCAAGCTGCACGCGCAGCTCTACTACACCGAGCAGGTGCTGGTGAACAACGGCGCGATCGAGAACCCGGGACAGTTCCGCACCGCGGTTTTCCAGGCCTACCACCAGCGCCACAATCGCCTCGCTTCGGAGGCGGCTATCAAGGACTTCTTCGGAAGCCAGGGCATCCCCGCCGAGCAGTTCCAGTCCGCCTGGGGCTCGTTCGAGGTCGCGCAGAAGCTGCGGGTGGCCGAGGACCTCGCGCGCCGCTACAGCATCTCCAGTGTTCCGACCATCGTGGTAAACGGCAAGTACCGCACCGGCCCGCAACAGGCCGGGGGGCTGCAGGAGTTGATCGAGGTGGTGAATGAACTCATCGCGCGGGAATCGGCACGGTAGCCAGGCGAGCTGAGGGCGCGTCAACCCGGGTATTGGCCTGGCGGGAGCCCCGGTTCCAGCTCGTGTAAGACGTGCCCCCGCGGGGGCAGTATCATAGCTTGATGAAAATCCTGCTCGCCGCCATCGGCTTTGCCTGCCTCGCCTGCGCCACGCCGGCATCCGCGTCACCGGCCGACGATGCGTTCAAGGAGCTCGCGGCAGCCTACATTGACGAGCTGCCCGCCTTTTCGCCGGTAGCCGCCACGGCGCTTGGCGATCACCGTTTTGACCACCGCCTCGACGAGGTAGACGCCGCGACGCGCGCCCGCCTCCTCGAACGGTATCGCGAGTACCGCTCTGAGCTGTCCGCAATCGACTGGCCGACCCTGGCGCGCGCGAACCAGGTCGACGCGGAGCTGCTGCGATCGGAACTGGACTCGCGCATCTGGTCGCTGGAAGTACTCGAAGAATGGGCGTGGAACCCCCTTGTCTATGTCGGGCTGGCGGGGTCCTCGCTCTACAGCCTGCTGGCACGCGACTTTGCGCCCCTGGACGAGCGCCTGGAGGATGCCGCGTCCCGCCTGGAGCAGTTCCCGCGATTTTTCAGGCAGGTTCGCGGGGCGCTGCAACCGGAGCGCGTGCCGGAAGTGCACGCGCAAACCGCGCTTGCCCAGAACCAGGGTATCAATTCGATCATCGACACCATGATCGTGCCGCGGCTGGGCGAGTTGCCGCCGGAGCTGCGGCAGCGGCTGGAGGCGGCTATCGAGACGGCACGCTCTGCCTTGATCCGCCAGCAGGCCTGGCTGCGGACCGAGCTCCTGCCCGCGGCAAAGGGAGATTTCCGGCTCGGCGCACGCCTGTTCGACCAGAAACTCCGCTACACGCTGAACTCGCCGCTCAGCCGCAAGGAGATCCGGCGGCGCGCCGAGAGCGAGTACGCCGCCGTGCGCAATGCCATGTTCCGGATCTCGAAATCCATTTACGCCGAGCTGCATCCGTACGCGACGTTTCCAGACGATCCCGAGGAAGCTTTCAAGCAGGTCATCATCCGCGCGGCACTGCGGCAGGTCTACGAGCACTTGCCGGATCCGGACGGCATGATCGACATCGCCCGCCGCGACCTCGAGCAGGCAACGGCCTTCGTCGCGGCCAACGACATCGTTACCCTCCCGGATGAACCCATCGAGATCATCGTCATGCCGGAGTTCCAGCGCGGCGTGGCCGTGGCCTACCTCGATCCGCCGGGACCGCTCGACCGGGGGCAGAAATCGTTTTACGCCGTAGCACCGCTGCCGGAGGACTGGGACGAAGCGCAGGTGCAGTCGTACCTCCGCGAATACAACCTGTACACGATCCAGAACCTGACGCTGCACGAAGCCATGCCGGGCCATTACCTGCAGCTGGCCCATAGCAACGATTACCCGTCCACGCTGCGCGCCGTGCTGTGGTCAGGCTCGTTCGTCGAAGGCTGGGCGGTATACGGCGAGCGCGTGATGCTCGACGCCGGTTACCTGGATCGCGATCCGCTGATGGAGCTCAGTAACCTCAAGTGGTACCTGCGCACGGTAACGAATGCAATCATCGACCAGGCCATTCACGTCGACGGCATGACTCGCGAGGCCGCGATGCGGTTGATGATCGAGGGCGCATTCCAGGAAGAGCGTGAAGCCGCCGGCAAGTGGACGCGAGCGCAACTCACATCGACGCAATTGTCGACGTATTTCATCGGCTACCAGGAACACCGCGACATGCGCCAAGCGGTAGAAGGTGCCTGGGGCGACGAATTCTCGCTGCGCCGCTATCACGATGCCGCGCTCGCGCACGGCTCCCCACCAGTGAAATACGTACGGGCCCTCTTGCTCGGCGAAGAAATCCCCCGCACGACGGAATAACCTGCAAAAGCGCGCATTGCGCGCGACCGGCCGCCTGCCCGCCGGAGCATCGCGCGCGGTGCGCGCTCCTACGGGGCGAACCTGTGCTGTAGGAGCGCGCATTGCGCGCGACCGGCCGCCCGCCCGCCGGGGCATCGCGCGCGGTGCGCGCTCCTACGGGAGCGAACCGGCGCTGT
>CAZSKQ010000002.1:0-2786 GCA_964607425.1 uncultured Woeseiaceae bacterium | reverse complement strand
CCTGCCCGCCGGGGCATCGCGCGCGGTGCGCGCTCCTACGGGGTGGATGCTTTCATCAGGACGATGCCGGATACGATGAGTCCTGCCGCGACCACCCGTAACGGGTTCGTCGATTCGCCGAGTACGACGACCCCCAGTACGAATGCACCGACTGCTCCTATGCCGGTCCAGACCGTGTAGGCGGTTCCCAGTGGCAGGGATTTCATGGAGCCCGCCAGCAGCGTAACGCTGGCGAGCATTGCGAGTGCCGTGATCAGGGTTGGCCATGCCTTGGTGAACCCGTCCGACAGCTTCATGGAAAATGCCCAGGCAATCTCCAACAAACCCGCCGCAAAAAGCAGTATCCAGGCCATCGTGGCCCTCCTTTAATAAAGGCCGGGCCGTCCCGGACATCATCCATCCCGTCAACCAGGGGCGGGGACGTGGCCCCGGGGACGCAGTATAACGGCCGGCATATATCAATTGGCCATAAGACGATCAGCATCCAGCGCCGCTTCCGATCGTTGCATTTATGCCACGGCCGGTTCGCGAGTGTTTGCCTCGCAAGCAGTTTTTCCGCGGGATCATGCCGCGGGGGTGCCTGTAATACATCGTTCGCAGCGCTGCTTCGCCCATCCTTCGCGCTTGAAGATGCATTGCACACTCGCAGCAGCCGGTCGTATCATTGTTGCCACACGCGAAGTCCGTCCGGACCGCTAAAGTTTCCAAACTCGTCGGCACCGCGAACCCGCCCGGTTCGCACGACGCTCTCTCCCCCCTGGACCGCACTCCCATCGTGCGCGTCGTTACGTCGTCAAGGAGCAACGTCATGAAGAGTAACTACGCATTACGCAAGGCAGTACGACACGCCCTCTGCTTCGGCGCAATTGCTTCGACGGGCGCGTATGCACCGCTTGCGGCGGCGCAGCAACAGCCCGACCAGGATCTCGAGCAGATCACGGTCACGGGATCCCGTATCGCGACCGATCCGAACCTGATTTCGTCCAGTCCGGTGTCACAGGTGGCTGCCGAGGAACTCGCCTATCGCGGCATCACCCGCGTCGAGGACCTCATCAACGACCTGCCGCAGATCACACCGGAACTGTCCGCCAACGAATCGAACGGCGCGACCGGCACGGCGACTCTCGACCTGCGCGGCCTGGGTTCCGACCGCACGCTGGTGTTGGTCAACGGCCATCGCATCGGCTTCGGCGATCCGTTCTCGCTGGCGCCCGACGTCAACCAGATCCCCGGCGCGCTCGTCAACCAGGTCGAGCTTTTGACCGGCGGCGCGTCGTCCACCTACGGTTCGGACGCCATGGCAGGTGTCGTCAACTTCATCATGAAGGACGACTTCGAAGGCTTCCAGCTCGACCTGCAGTATTCCGGCTACCAGCACAACCAGGGCCACGACGCGGTACAGGAGCAAATCGCGGCGGCGGGCTTCGCGCAGGCGCCCGACGATGTTACCGACGGCGGTACCATGACCGCGAACGTCATCATCGGCATGAACAGCGAAGACGGCCGCGGCAACATCACCGGCTATCTCGGCTATCGCGACATCAATGCCATTACCCAGGATTCCCGCGACTTCAGCGCCTGCGCGCTCGACAGCGGCTCCGATAACGGCCAGGTCTGCTCCGGTTCGGCTACCCGGGCCCCGGCGCTGATCACGGATTTCGGCGACGCCTACTTTTCGGTAGAGGGCGACCAACTCGTGCCCTGGGACGGGAGCACCTACAATTTCGGCCCGCTGAATCACTTCCAGCGTCCCGATGAGCGCTACACCGGCGGCATATTCGGCCACTACGCCGTGGACGAACATCTCGAAGGCTACGCCGAGTTCATGTTTATGGACGATCGCAGCCTGGCGCAGATCGCGCCCAGCGGCGCGTTCTTCGTAACCGACACGATCCAGTGCACCAACCCGTTCCTGTCGCCGCAGCAGCAGGGAGTGCTCGGATGCGGTCCGGGGGTGGAAAGCGTCCCGTTCTACATCGGGCGCCGCGCCGTCGAAGGCGGTCCGCGATTCGACGACCTGCGCCATACCTCGTTCCGTTCGCTCATAGGCGCACGCGGCGAGATTACCGACAACTGGAGCTACGATGCGTTCGCGAACTTCTCGCGCCTGATCTACAGCGAGACGTACCAGAACGACCTGTCGACGACGCGCATCATCCGGGCGTTGGACGTCGTGCCCGATCCGGCTACCGGCCAGCCGGTTTGCCAGTCCGTCGTCGACGGCTCCGACCCCACCTGCGTTCCCTGGAACCTCTTCCAGGAGGGCGGCACGACTCAGGAGGCGCTGGACTATCTCGTGCTGCCGCTGTTTTCAGACGGCCAGCTCGACATGGACCAGTTCGTCGGCTTCGTCACCGGCGATTTGTCCAACTACCTTACCAGCCCGTGGGCGAACGAGGGCGTCGAGATGGTATTCGGCGCCGAGTACCGCGACGAATCCTTCGATTTCAACCCGGACCAGGGCTTCCAGAGCGGTGACGGCGCAGGCCAGGGCGGCCCGATTCCGCCGGTTTCCGGATCGCAGAACGTAAGCGAGGTATTCACCGAGTTCCGCATTCCGGTCGCGGAAGGGCGAACGGGAATCGAATCGCTGGTGCTCGACCTGCGGTACCGGTACTCCGACTACAGTACCGGCGTCGACGCGAACACCTACAATATCGGTGGCTCCTGGATACCGGTGGAAGGTGTCAAGTTCCGGGGCGGCTTCTCGCGGGCAGTCCGGGCAGCCAATATCCGCGAGCAGTTCGAGCCGCTGAACCTCGGGTTGTGGGGCGGCACCGATCCTT
>CAZSKQ010000001.1:102676-122168 GCA_964607425.1 uncultured Woeseiaceae bacterium | reverse complement strand
GAGCAGTGGACTCTTAATCCATTGGTTCGGGGTTCGAGTCCCCGGGGGCCCACCACCGCGTTATAATTGGGCGCTGGACGGCAGGCGCCGAAACAATCGGCCGGAACACGCGAAAGTGGCGGAATTGGTAGACGCGCTGGATTTAGGATCCTGTGGGGCAACCCGTGAGAGTTCGAGTCTCTCCTTTCGCACCAGGTCCTCGTCTCGTTAACCTATAATAACCCATTGAAAACCAACCAGCTGGCAAGCATATCTGCCCTCCAGTAAACGGGGCAGTACTTCCGAGGATGCAGGACAAATGATGGTTACTGTCGAGTCGACGGGCACTCTCGAACGACGCATGCGGGTGCAACTCCCTGCCGAGCGCATCGAAAGCGAGATCGAGTCGCGCCTGAAAAAAGTCGGAAAAAGCGTCAGGATCAAGGGCTTCCGGCCAGGCAAGGTGCCGGGGAAGGTCGTGCGGCAGCGCTTCGGCGGGCAGATCCGCCAGGAAGTGCTCTCCGACCTCATGCAGCAGAGCTACAGCGATGCCGTCGAGCAGGAGAAGCTGAACCCGGCGGCCGGCCCGAGGATCGAGCCCGAGGCGGCCGACAACGAGCGCGATTTCGCCTATGTCGCTACTTTCGAGGTGCTGCCGGAGGTGAAGCTCAAAGACCTGGACAAGATCGAGGTCGTGCGGCCCGAGGTAGAGATCACGGACGAGGACCGCGAGGACATGATTCTCAACCTGCGCCAGCAGAAAGCGACGTGGGAAGCAGTCGAGCGCGAAGCCGCCGACGGCGACCGCGTGATCGTGGATTTCGAGGGCAAGCTGAAAGGCGAGCCGGTGAAGGGCGGCAAGGGCAGCGAGGTGCCGGTGGTCCTCGGCCAGGGCCAGATGCTGCCGGACTTCGAGCAGGCGCTGTCGGGGATGAAGCCCGGCGACGAGAAGGATTTCAAGGTCAAGTTTCCGAAGGATTACCCTGCCGAGGAACTCGCCTCGAAAAAGGTCGACTTTCACGTGCTCGTACACCGGGTGGAAGAGCAGAAGCTCCCGCCGCTGGACGACAGCCTGGCCGAGGCGTACGGCGTCGAGGGCGGTCTCGAGCAGCTCCGCGCCGACGTCGTCAGCAACATGCGCCGTGAAGCGGACGAAAAGATCGCGGCGGACGTTAAAGACCAGGCGATGAAGGGCTTGCTGGAAACCAACCCGATCGAGGTGCCGAATTCCCTCGTGGCGCAGGAAATGCACGCCCAGCAGCACGAGGCAATGCGCCGGTTCGGGATCGAGGATCACGACAAAGCGCCGCCCGTCGAGAACTTCCGGCCGTTGGCGGAGCGGAACGTGCGCCTTGGGCTGCTGTTGCGCCAGCTGATCGAGGATGCCGATCTCAAGGTCGATCCCGAACGCATCAAGCGCAAGGTCGAGGAGATCTGCTCGAGCTACGAGTCTCCCGACGAGATGGCGGCCGCCTATTTCGGCAACCCGCAGGTCATGGCCCGCCTCGAACCGGTCGTTCTGGAAGAACAAGCTGTCGATTGGCTGGTCGAACACGGGATTGCGAGTACGCGCGAGGTCGGTTTCAAGGAGTACATGAAGCCGTGAAAACCGGCATCGCCGCCGTTGCAGCCCGCCATGGCGGGCGTCCGGCACGCCGTTCGTCGAAGGCACAGCAGCACACCAGGCGCATGCGTCCGGTAAATGCGCGTGACAGTGTGCCTTCGGGAAGTTACCGAGCAGTCGCCCGCCATGGCGGGCTCCAACAAGGAATAGCATGAACGCAACCGCACAACTGGTCCCGATGGTCGTCGAGCAGACGGCCCGTGGCGAACGCGCCTATGACATCTACTCGCGCCTGTTAAAGGAGCGCGTGGTGTTTATCGTGGGCCCGGTCGAGGACCACATGGCCAACCTCGTAGTCGCCCAGCTCCTGTACCTTGAATCCGAAAATCCGGACAAGGACATACACCTGTACATCAACTCGCCGGGCGGTTCGGTGACCGCGGGCCTGTCGATTTACGACACGATGCAGTTCATCCAGAGCGACGTCAGCACGATCTGCGTCGGGCAGGCGGCGAGCATGGGCGCGCTGCTGCTGGGCGGAGGCACCAAGGGCAAGCGCTTTGCGCTGCCGCATTCAAGGATCATGGTGCACCAGCCGAGTGCGGGCTACCAGGGCACCGCGGCGGACATCGACATCCACGCCCGCGAGGTGCTCGAGCTGAAGCGCCGCCTGAACGAGATCATGGCCCGCCACACCGGCCAGCCGGTGGAGAAAATCGACCGGGATCTCGACCGCGACAATTTCATGAGCGGTGAGCAGGCGGTCAATTACGGCCTGATCGACACGGTGCTGGAGCGGCGCACCGGCATGCAGGGCAAGGGCGAGGAAGAATCTTCATAATTTCAATGTCCTGCACAACAGAGCGCGGGTTAGTGAGACCTGCGCCGCAGTCCTTGCAAAAAGTACCGCCCGCTGCTTTGCACCCGCGAGGGCGCGCGTGTTATATAAACCTCGGTCCGGCGGTGACCGATTTCGAGTTACAGAGGCAAGCCTGGTATGAGCGATGATTCCCGCGGCAAGAACGAGGACGGCAAGCTCCTCTATTGTTCTTTTTGCGGCAAGAGCCAGCACGAAGTTCGCAAGCTGATCGCGGGGCCATCGGTCTTCATCTGCGATGAGTGCGTTGAGCTGTGCAACGACATCATCCGCGAAGAGCTCGAGGATTCCGGCGAGACCGGGCGCGACAAGCTGCCGAAGCCGCACGAGATCAAGGCGGTGCTCGACGAGTACGTCATCGGGCAGCAGCGGGCAAAGAAAGTATTGTCCGTTGCCGTCTACAACCACTACAAGCGGCTGGACGACCGGAACGCCGATCGCAGCAAGGACGACACCGAGCTCGCCAAGAGCAACATCCTGCTGATCGGCCCGACAGGCTGCGGCAAAACGCTGCTTGCCGAGACGCTCGCGCGCCTGCTTAACGTGCCGTTCACGATTGCCGATGCGACGACCCTGACCGAGGCCGGCTACGTCGGCGAGGACGTCGAGAACATCATCCAGAAGCTGCTGCAGAAGTGCGACTACGATGTCGAGAAAGCGCAGACCGGGATTGTCTACATCGACGAGATCGACAAGATTTCGCGCAAGTCCGACAACCCGTCGATTACGCGCGACGTCTCGGGCGAGGGCGTGCAGCAGGCGCTCCTGAAACTGATCGAGGGCACGATAGCCTCGGTGCCGCCGCAGGGCGGCCGCAAACATCCGCAGCAGGAGTTTCTGCAGGTCGATACCGGCAATATTCTGTTCATCTGCGGCGGTGCGTTCGCGGGGCTGGAAAAGATTATCCTGAATCGTTCGTCCAAGAGCGGCATCGGCTTCGTCGCGGAGCTCAAGTCCGGCGAGAAGGAACGGAGCATCGGTGAGCTGCTGCACGAGGTCGAACCGGAGGACCTGATCCGCTTCGGCTTGATTCCGGAGTTCGTCGGACGCCTGCCCGTTGTCGCGACGCTGGAGGAACTTGACGAGGACGCGCTTGTCAGCATCCTGCTCGAACCCAAGAACGCGCTGACAAAGCAGTATCGGAAGCTGTTCGACATGGAAGGCGTCGACCTGGAGTTTCGTGACGACGCCCTGCGCGCCGTGGCGAAGCGCGCGATGAAGCGCAAGACCGGGGCGCGCGGACTGCGCACGATCCTCGAGAGTGTGCTGCTCGACACCATGTACGACCTGCCGTCGAGCACGACGGCAAAGAAGGTCGTGCTGGACGAGGCCGTCGTCACCGGCGAGACCAAGCCTTATATCATCTACGAGTCGGAAGAGCCGCCGACGGTCACGATCGAGCAGCAGCGCCGGCCGACAGGCTCCGATCGTTAGCAGACGCAGCATCCATCCGCGGCTTGCGGCTACGCCGTGAGCGGGGTGGCCGCAAGCCCGTTCGCGGGCGATTCCACCGACTGCCCGGGAGGTGGGTTCCCGCCGGCCTTGATTTCAAGCCGCCCGGCGCCACCTCAACGTATCACCTTGACACAGGGGGCCAGCATCAGTGTCTGAGAAAGTACCTACAACCGCCGACGTCGAGTTCCACGACGAGGTGGAGAGCCGGAACGACAGCGGCAAGGGCATGCCCGTCCTGCCGCTGCGTGACGTGGTCGTATATCCGCATATGGTGATCCCGCTGTTCGTCGGCCGGGACAAATCCATCGTTGCGCTCGACCGCGCCATGGCGTCGAACAAGCAGATCCTGCTGATCGCGCAGCAGAAGGCCGAGCTGGATGATCCAGCGGCGGACGACCTCTACGAGGTCGGCACGGTTGCCACCATCCTGCAGCTTTTGAAGCTGCCGGACGGAACGGTCAAGGTGCTCGTGGAGGGGGGCGAGCGCGCGCGCGTCATCGACATGGCGATGGGCGATCATTTCTCGGCCGACATCAGCGTGCTGCGCGAGGAAAACCAGCACGACGAACGCGAAATAGACGTACTGGTGCGCTCGATTATCGCGCAGTTCGAGCAATACGTGAAACTGAACAAGAAAGTGCCGCCCGAGATCCTGACATCGCTCTCCGGCATCGAGGAGCCGGGGCGTCTCGCGGACACGGTCGCCGCGCACATGGCACTGAAGCTCGCCGAGAAGCAGCGCATTCTGGAAATTCGCGACGTGAAAGTCCGGCTCGAGCAGATTCTCGGCATCATCGAAGGCGAGATCGACGTGCTGCAGATCGAGAAGCGCATCCGCGGCCGCGTCAAGCAGCAGATGGAGAAGAGCCAGCGCGAGTACTATCTCAACGAGCAGATGAAGGCGATCCAGAAAGAGCTGGGCGAGATGGAAGATGCGCCTAACGAGCTCCAGGATCTCGAGAACAAGATCGAGCAGGCCGGCATGCCGAAGGAGGCGAAGGAAAAAGCCACGTCCGAGCTCAACAAGCTGAAGCTGATGTCACCGATGTCGGCCGAGGCGACGGTAGTGCGCAACTACATCGACTGGCTCGTCAAAGCGCCGTGGAAGAAGCGCAGCAAGGTGCTGCGCGATCTCGCGCGCGCCGAGGAGGTGCTGGAAGAGGATCATTACGGGCTCGAGAAGGTCAAGGAACGCATCCTCGAGTACCTCGCCGTGCAGCAGCGCGTGAAACGCCTCAAGGGGCCGATCCTGTGCCTGGTCGGACCTCCCGGCGTGGGCAAGACCTCGCTCGGCCAGAGCATCGCGCGGGCGACCAACCGCAAGTTCGTGCGCATGTCGCTTGGCGGCGTACGCGACGAGGCGGAGATCCGCGGCCATCGCCGCACCTACATCGGTTCGATGCCCGGCAAGATCATCCAGAACCTGTCCAAGGTCGGCGTGCGAAATCCGCTCTTCCTGCTGGACGAGGTCGATAAGATGGCCATGGATTTCCGGGGCGATCCGTCGTCCGCGTTGCTCGAGGTGCTCGATCCAGAGCAGAACTCGACTTTCAACGACCACTACCTGGAAGTCGATTTCGACCTGTCGGACGTGATGTTCGTCTGCACGGCCAACAGCCTGAATATTCCGGCGCCGCTGCTCGACCGCATGGAGGTCATCCGTCTTCCGGGTTACACGGAAGACGAGAAATTGAATATCGCGCTGCGTTACCTAATCCCGAAACAGATGCGCGAAAACGGCCTGGAGGAATCCGACCTCTCCATCAGCCGCGCGGCCGTACTGGATATCATCCAGCACTACACGCGCGAGGCAGGCGTGCGTAATCTCGAGCGCGAGATTTCCAAGATCTGCCGCAAGGTCGTGAAGGAGTTGCTGCTGAAGCCGCGTAAGTCCGTGCTCACGGTCAGCTCGCGCAACCTGGAGAAGTATCTCGGCGTGCGTCGCTTCCGCTACGGCAAGGCAGAGGAAAACGACCAGGTCGGACAGGTCACGGGACTCGCGTGGACGGAAGTCGGCGGCGAGCTGCTCACCATCGAAGCGGCGGTGGTGCCGGGTAAAGGCAAGCTTACCCATACCGGCCAGCTCGGTGAGGTCATGACCGAATCGATCCAGGCGGCCATGACGGTCGTACGCAGCCGCTCGAAACTCCTGGGAGTGGAAGAGGACTTTCACCAGAAGTACGACGTGCACGTGCACGTGCCGGAAGGCGCGACGCCGAAGGACGGCCCGAGCGCGGGAGTGGGCATGTGCACGGCACTCGTGTCGGCGCTGACCAGCGTTCCCGTCAAGAGCGACGTCGCCATGACCGGCGAGATCACGCTGCGCGGGGAAGTGCTGCCGATCGGCGGTCTCAAGGAGAAGCTGCTGGCGGCACATCGCGGCGGTATCAGCACCGTACTGATCCCCCAGGAGAACGAAAAGGATCTTCCGGAAATACCGAAGAACATCAAGGACAAGCTGGATATTGTTCCGGTGCGGTGGATCGACCAGGTGCTGGAGCTCGCGCTGCAGCACATGCCGGTGCCGGAAGCGGAAGGGAAGCCGGGGAGCCGGGAGGCCGCGGCACCCGCCGATGAAGAAAAAAGACCGGCAATCGTGCGGCCGCACTAGCACCGGCGACTAAGCGAAAATGCTTGATTGTTGACGGTGTTTTGGGCGATTGGTATAAGCTGTGCGGGTCTCTGGAGCCAGCCGTAGCCTGTACGGCTGGTACCTGCAAGGCTGCAAAGGGGTCGGCGGCAGCGGGACAACCGCCGAAAGCGAGCGTTTGATGCCGAAGTTGCCGGTTCGACCTTCAAGCATGAAAGGTCAAACGGCAAGCTCGGCACCTGGGTGCGGGTGGTCCGCAAATGAACTCCAACATCAATCCTCAGAAGGTGTGTGCATGAATAAGGGAGAACTAATCGAGTCGGTTGCCGCTGCGGCGGATCTCTCGCGTGCCGAAGCAACGCGGGCAGTCGACGCCGTCATTGATTCCGTAACGCGTTCATTGTCGAACGGTGACAGCGTTTCGCTCGTCGGCTTCGGAACGTTCACGGTGAAGAAGCGCGCGGCGCGTACCGGCCGCAATCCGCGTACGGGCGAAGCGATCCAGATTTCGGCAAGCAACGTGCCCGGGTTCAAGGCTGGCAAAGCCCTGAAGGATGCCGTAAACTAGCGCGCCCTTGACCGGGGCGGGAAACGTCATGGGGACAGGCACCGTAAAGTTGTGGGGACAGGCACCATAACTGCCTACGAAGCTTGGAATTTCAGCGCCCTGGGGTAAGTGAGTTATGGTGCCTGTCCCCATAACATTGAAGTTTTATAAGCACCTTGCCGGGAGTTGTGGTGCCTGTCCCCATAACGTTTCCGACCGGGGTGCTTAGCTCAGCTGGTAGAGCATCGCCCTTACAAGGCGAGGGTCGGGGGTTCGATCCCCTCAGCACCCACCAGGTTCAGGAGTGGTAGTTCAGCTGGTTAGAATACCGGCCTGTCACGCCGGGGGTCGCGGGTTCGAGTCCCGTCCACTCCGCCATCGCACGCAAAGGGCTCCTCGGAGCCCTTTCTTGTTGGAGCCTGTCGTCGGGGTTCGCCATTGCGGCCTCCAACCAGCGCAACGTCCCGGCGCCTTTGTTATTATCCGGCGCGGAAGACCAGAACCTTAGGGGCCTGCGCCGGTCCATTGCCCACAACCGAAACGCGACTGATACAACCTGGTTTGAAGTAGATGCTGCAAAACATTCGAGACCGTCTTACCGGCCGCTTTGCGCTTGCCGCGATCCTGCTGCTCTCCGTGCCGTTTGCGTTTTTCGGGCTTCCGTACGATTTTACCGGCGGCGGTTATGCGGCCAAGGTGAACGGCGTCGAAATTTCGATTGACCAGTTGCAGAACGCTTACCAGCAGGCACTCGCGCAGTACGCGGAAAGCGGCACGGACATTCCTCCGGAGTTGCATGGTGTGGTTCGCGACGCGGTGTTGAACGACATCATCCGTGAAACGCTCGTTAACCTGCACCTGTCCGACAGCGGTTATCGCATCACCGACGAGATGATCGCGGATTTCATCCGGCAGGTGCCGCTCTTCCAGGAAAACGGCCAATTTTCCACCGACCTCTACTACGCCTGGCTGGATCAGCGGATGATGGCCGCGCCGCAGTTCGAAGAGTCGCGGCGGCAGGCGATGCGCCTGGAGCAGTTCCAGCGAGGCATAGCGGCAACCGCGTTCGTGACCCCGGCGGAATACCGTCGCTACCTGAACCTGTACGGGGAGCAGCGGCGCGCGGCCATCGCCACCTTCGACATGCAGGCGGTAGCCGCCGGCATTGAGATAGAGGACGCGAAAGTTACCGAGTATTACGACGCGCATCCGGAGGAGTTCCAGGCACCGGAATCGGTCGATCTCGCGTACATCGAAATCGACCGGCGCGATCTCGGGCAGAGGGTCGAGATCAGCGACGCGGAGCTCCAGGAGTATTACGACCAGGTCAAGAGCCGCTATGTCCAGGACGAGCAGCGCCAGGCGCGCCACATCCTGGTCGCCTTCGACGGCGACGAGGGAGCGGCGCTCGACGAGGCGACCGCACTCGCCGAGCGCGCGCGCGCCGGGGAGCCTTTCGCGGACCTCGCGCGACAGTACTCCGACGATTCCGGCACGGCGGAGCAGGGCGGCGATCTTGGCCCGCTGCTCAAGTCGCAAATGCCGGGCGCACTTGGCGATGCCATTTTTTCACTGCAACAAGGCGAAATCGGCGGGCCGGTAAAAAGCGACTTCGGTTTTCATATCGTACGCCTCGACGACATCCAGCCGGGCGGGCCGCTGCCGCTCGAGCAGGTTCGCGCGGAGCTGGAACGTGAGCTGCGCGACGAGGAAACGGCCGACGAATACCGCGAGCTGGAGCGCAAGCTGTCGGACGCACTGTTCGACGCCCAGAACCTGCAGGCGATGGCCGATGCGTCAGGACTCGAAGTGAGGACGGCATCCGGCTTTACCCGTGCCGGCGGCGAACCGTTCGGCAACAACCAGGCGGCGATCGACGCGGTGTTCAACCCGATGGTGCTCGAGGACCGCCGCATCAGCGAGATCGTCGAGCTTGACGCCAACCGCTCCGCGGTGTTCCAGGTACGCGAACATTACCCCGCCGCGGTCCGGCCGCTCGAAGAGGTGCGCGACGGCATCGTCGCGCAACTGCGGCTGGCGCAGGCCGAGGACATCGTGAGTGAGCGTGCCGGCGAGCTGCAGGCTGAGCTCGCCCAAGGCGCCGGTTTCGCGGAAGCGGCACAAGCCGCCGGCGCGGAGGTCACGGCGGCCACGCTGCTGCGGCGGCAGGACGAAAGCATCGACCCGATCCTCCTCGAGGCCATATTTCGTGCGCCCAAGCCCGTCGGCGCCGAGCAGCCGACCATCGGCCAGACCAGGACCCAATCGGGCGACTACGCGGTCTACAGCATCGCTGCCGTGCAGCCCGGCCGCCCCGAGGCGATTCCGCTCGCGGAGCGTGATGCGCGCAAGCTCCAGCTGGCCGCCGACTCGGGTCGCGCCGATTACGTGGCGCTCGTACTGGAGCTCCAGCGCGGGGCGGACATCGTGCGAGCCGACGAGCCGCTGGGGGCGCAACCGGCATTCTGACGCCGCGCGGCGGTGGCATCACCCCGTTGAAGCCCGCCATCCCCCCGCACCAACAATAAAGGGGACAAAAAGTGACCAAGCTCGCGCTGCACTGGCAAATCGTGATTGCGCTCGGTCTTGCGGTGCTCGCCGGCTGGGCGGTCAACATCGCGGGCGGGGGCGACCCGGCCGCACCCGATCTCTTCGGTGTGTCCTTTCTCGCCATGTTCAACTACGTCGGCGAGTTGTTCCTGCATGCATTGAAGATGATCATCGTGCCGCTGATCCTTTCGTCGATCATCGTCGGCATGGCCGGCATCGGTTCCAGCGGCAACCTCGGTGCGCTCGGCGGCCGCACGTTGCTCTTTTACATGGCGACCGGGATTGCGGCAATCCTGCTCGGCCTGGTGCTGATCAACCTGGTGGAGCCGGGTACCGTCGACGGGAAACCGGCAGGCGATTTGCTCGCGCTGGACGCTTCGGCCGCGGAGGTTGCGGAACAGGTCGGCGATCGCGGTGCGGGCGACGTGGCCGATCTCTTCCTGCGGATGATTCCGGAAAATATCGTCATGGCTGCTGCCGAGGGGCAGATGCTTGGCCTCATTTTCTTTGCCTTGCTGTTCGGCTATTTCATGACCCGCATCGGTAGCGAGCTTGCCGATACCCTTTATAAATTCTGGGACGGCGTCTTCAATGTCATGATGCGCATGACCGAGTGGATCATGATGTTCGCGCCGATCGGCGTGTTCGGACTGGTCGCGGCGGTGGTCGCCGAAACGGGCTTCGCGGCCGCGCAACCGCTCGTCATCTTTGCCCTGACGGTGCTGGTCGGGTTGCTCTTGCACACCTTCGTGACGATGCCGCTGTTCCTCAGGATCTTCGGCGGCGTCAATCCATGGAAGATCTACCCCGCCATGGCGCCCGCGATGCTCACCGCATTCTCTACGGCGTCGTCCTCGGCGACGCTGCCGGTCACGATGGATTGCGCGGAAAAGAACGCCGGCGTCTCCAACAGGATTTCGAGCTTCGTGCTGCCCCTCGGGGCTACGGTCAACATGAACGGAACGGCATTGTACGAATGCTGTGCGGCGATTTTCCTTGCGCAGGCCTATGGGCTGCACCTGAGTTTCGGCGTGCAGTTCTCGATTGTTTTCATGGCGCTGCTGACCTCCATCGGGGTCGCGGGCGTGCCGGCGGCATCGCTGGTGGCGATCGCCGTCATCCTGACCGCGATCGGGTTGCCGCTGGAGGCCCTCGGCGTGCTGCTCGTTTTCGATCGCATCCTGGACATGGTACGCACCGCCGTGAATATCTTCAGCGACGCCTGCTGTGCCGTGATCGTCGCACGCCTGGATGGGGAGGAAACCAAGCTCGCGCTGCGCCCGACGGCTTGACGGCGGAACGATCGCGCACGATACGCCCCTGCACGCCCGCGGCGGCTTCCCGGGGCAGGCGCCGCCGCAGCCCGCTGCCGGGCCAACGCCGCTGCGAACACGCCAGCCGCTCATCCTCCGACAGACGCTAGAATGATCCTTTTGCCCGACCAGCGACCAATGCCAGCGGAGAATGTCATCCAGCAACGGATTTGCCACGTCAACCTGGCCGCCGGCTTTCGTGGCGGCGAGCGGCAGACGGAGTTACTGGTCCGGGAACTGGCGGCCCGCGGCTGGCCGCAGCGGCTCGTGGTGCGGCGGGGCAGTGCGCTGATCGGACGCTGCCGCGGCCTGCCGGGGCTGGAAGTCGCCCCGGTTATGCCGAACCCCGTAAATGCCGCGCTGGCATCGCGCGGCACGGCGCTTTTGCACGCTCACGAAGCCCGGGCGGTTTACACCGGTTGGCTGCTGAAGGTTTCGTCGGGTACGCCGTACGTGGTAACACGCCGCCTGCATCACGCCGAGCACGGTTCGCTCGCACGCTCGCGTGCGTACCGGGCATCGGACTGTCTCGTGGCGATCTCGCAGTCGATCGCGCAGTCCGTTGCCTGCCGCTACGACGGCATGGCGGTGCGCATCGTGCACGATGCGCACGCGGGCATGCGCAACGGCCAGGCGGTATCCCGCAAGGTATTGCCTGAACTCGACGGCAAAATCATCGTCGGGCACATCGGTGAACTCGATCACGACCACAAGGGGCAGGGCACCATTATCGAGGCAGCGCGCGCGATGAGCGAATCCGAGCCCGGTGTTCATTTCGTGCTCGTAGGGGAAGGCCGTGACGAGCAGCGCTTCCGAAGCGCGGCGGCGGGACTGGACAACGTGGCGTTTACCGGCTTCGTCGACAATGTCGAGGATTATCTCGCTGCATTCGACCTGTTCGTCTACCCATCGCTGTTCGAGGGCCTCGGCTCGTCGCTGCTGGACGCGATGGCATTCGGGCTGCCGATAGCGGCGTCGAACGTCGGGGGCATACCGGAGGTTGTCGAGGACGGGGTGAACGGGTTGCTCATTCCGCCGGAGGATCCGGGTTCGCTGGTGGCGGCACTCAGGCGGCTGCTCGCCGATACCGCGCTGCGCGAGTCGATGGCTCACGCCAACCGCGCGCGTGCCGCCGAATTCGACACCGCCCGCATGACGAATGCCTACGAATCGATCTACCGCGAGATCGTGGCGTAAGCGAGGCCATGTATCGGGCGCCGGGCGCCGATTTGTCCGTGCAACGGGGCTCCCGCCGGGTCAGCGCTCGTCGTCGTCCAGGTGCATGCCAATGGTGTGATAGCCGCCGTCGACGTACAGGATTTCGCTCGAGATTCCCGCCGCCAGGTCCGAGCACAGGAAAGCGGCCGCATTGCCGACGTCCTCCGGCGTCACGTTGCGCCGGATCGGCGCCACTTGCTCGACGTGCGCCAGCATTTTGCGAAAGCCGGCAATGCCCGCGGCGGCAAGCGTCTTGATGGGCCCCGCGGAAATGCCGTTGACGCGGATACCGCGCGGCGCAAGATCGGCCGACAAAAAGCGCACGTTCGCCTCCAGGCTCGCTTTCGCCAGCCCCATTACGTTGTAGTTCGGCACCGCGCGCACGGCGCCGAGGTAGGTGAGCGTCAGGATCGCCGATTGCCGGTTCTCCATCATCGGCAGGAACGCCTTCGCCAGCGCCGCGAGACTGTAGCTTGAAATGTCGTGTGCGATCCGGAATCCCTCACGCGTGACGCTTTCGACGTAGGTGCCGGCAAGCTGCTCGCGCGGCGCGAAGCCCACGGAGTGCACGAGCACCTCGAGCCCGTCCCACTCCTTGCCGAGTGCCGCCACGAGCGCGTCGATCTCCGCATCGACGCCGACGTCCAGCGGGTAGGTGAGCTTCGAACCCAGCTCCGCGGCCATGGACTCGACCCGCGGTTTCAACTTGTCGTTCTGGTAGGTAAACGCGAGCGTGGCGCCTTCGCGGGCAAATGCCTGCGCGATGCCCCAGGCGATCGAACGATTGCTGGCGAGCCCGACGATGAGCGCGCGCTTCCCGGCCATGAACCCCATCTGAAATCCTCACATGCCTGAATCAGCGATGGATTCTAACGTAGCAGGCGGCACGACGGGCGATCGGCCCCGCTCCCGGCCTACGAGGACTGCCGGGTAACGTCGACATACATGGTGAGTTTTTCCCCCGGCCGCAGGATCTTGTTGCGGCTGATGCCGTTCCAGCGCACGAGGTCCGACACCGTTACCCGGAAGCGCTGCGCAATCCTGTACAGGGAATCCCCGCTGCGCACGGTGTAGTTGAGCTTGCGCGTCAGGTCGCGGTCGGCCGGACCGACGGCCGGAGCCGCCTGCTCCGACCACACGACGAGCGTCTGGCCGACCGACAGCGTGTCTCCCGGAGCCATGGCGTTCCAGGCCGCGAGCTCGCGCACCGATACCCCGAAGCGGCGGCTGATCGTCCAGAAGCTCTCGCCGGCGCGGACGACGTGCTCGTACCGCTGCCCGGCGCGCTCGCGGTTCTGGGTCGCGGCGCGTCGCGCGGGAGCGCTCTTGCTGTAGGCGCTGAGCGGCTTGGTCGCGACCGGGATGGTCAGGTAGTCGCCGGCCCGGATGGTGTTCCCGGAAATCCCGTTGCTGCGCTGGATGGCGCCGATCGTCGTGTTGTAGCGCTCGGCGATCCCGGAGATCGTCTCGCCTCTTTGCACCTTGTGCCGCTGCCAGCGGATACGTTCCTCGGCGGGAACGGCTGCGAGCGCCTGGGCGAAGGCATCGGCTGCCTCCACGGGCAGCACCAGCCGGTTCGGGCCGTTCGGGTCGGTCGCCCAGCGGTTGTAGCCCGAGTTGAATGCGTACAGCGTGTCGAGATCGAGCCCCGCGAGCTCGGCCGCGAGCGCGAGGTCGAGCTGGCTGCCGACGTCGATCGTTGCAAACTGCACCACGTCCTTGATGTCCGGTAACGTGATGTCGTAGGCGCCGGGATCGCGCACCAGCGCGGCCAGCGCCAGCAGCCGGGGCACGTAGCCGCGCGTCTCCCGCGGCAGCGCCAGGTGCCAGAAATCGGTCGGCTTCGAGCGCGCCTGGTTGTTGCGCACCGCGCGCATGACCGCGCCGCCGCCCGCGTTGTACGAGGCCACCGCGAGCAGCCAGTTCCCGTCGGTCAGCTTGTGCAGGTAGGCCAGGTAATCGAGCGCGCCGCGCGTCGAGTCCACGACGTCGCGCCGCCCGTCGTACCACCAGTTCTGGCGGATACCGAAGCGCTGCGCCGTCCCCGGGATGATCTGCCATAGCCCCGCCGCGCGGCCGTGCGAGTAGGCGAACGGGTCGTAGGCGCTTTCGACGATCGGCAGGAGCGCAAGCTCGAGCGGCATCCCGCGTGCGTCCAGCTCGTTCACGATGTAGGGCATGTAAAGCTGGGCCCGGTTGAACACCCGCGTAAGGTACTCGGGATGGCGTACGTACCAGTCGAGGTGCGTCCGCACCTCGTCATTCATTACCTCCGGCAGCCCGAAGCCCGCGCGAATGCGCGCCAGCAGGTCGTCCGCCGACGCGGGAACGGCCGGTACCGGGTGATAGCCTTCCAGCTCCAGCCAGAGCGTCCGCCCGGAGTCGGCCCTGCGCGGCAAAACGGGGCCGCTCAGCAGCTGGCGGTCGGGCGCGCTGGTTGCCGGTATCGAAGACGCAACGGGCAGCGGGCCCGTTTCAGCGGCGACCAGGGGCGGCAGCGCCAGTACCGAAATCGTCAAGCAAGCGCAGATATTTCGCAGAACTGCAGGCTTATTGTCGTTCATCGGGCTATCCTAATAGAGGGCCACGGCCGCGCAAAGCACGCGGTTCACATCCCGGAATGGACTGGCCGCTTGAGGTCGCACGATGCAGAGCGAATCGCGCCACAATGTCACCGCCGCGCAACGCTGGCTGCAGACGCCGCTCGGGCAGGCGCTGCTGCAGCACGAGGCGCGCGTGGTCGAGGGAGCATTCGATGGCATCTTCGGCGAGCAGTGCCTGCAGCTCGGTCTCTGGGGCGAGGCGCGGGCATTCCTCAAGTTCACCCGTACCCAGCGTAGCGCGAGTGTCGCCGACCCGGTCGCGCTCGCCGGTGACGAGCGGCCGGATGTCCTGGGGCAGCTCCACCGGCTGCCGGTCGCGACCGACTCGATAGACGCGGTGATCCTGCCGCACACGCTGGAGTTCAGCGACCGGCCGCACGCGATCCTGCGGGAAGTGCAGCGCGTGCTGCGCTCGGACGGGCACGTGGTCATCCTCGGGTTCAAGCCAGGGGGCACCTGGGGCCTGCGGCGCCTGGTGCCGGGAGCGGGCCTGCCACCCGGAGTCGAGAGCCTGATTTCCGAGCGGCGCCTCACGGACTGGCTGCAGCTGCTCGACATGCGCATTCACCGCCAGCTCCGGTACTTCTTCCGCTGGCCGGTCTCGGGCAACGGTCGCCCAAGCTCCGCCGACTGGGAGCAGCGCGGGCAGCGCTGGTGGCCGGAACTCGCCGCCTGCTATATGCTCACCGCGCAGAAACGGCTGCTCGCGCTGACGCCGGTGCGCAACAAGCCGTGGCTGCCGCGCCCGAAGGTCGTGGGCGGGCTAGTCAAACCGACTACCAGGGTCATCCGGGTCCAGTTCGACAAGAGTTTTGACAAGAACAGTTGAGATCTTTACCGACGGCGCCTGCAGGGGGAATCCGGGGCCGGGCGGCTGGGGGGCGGTACTCGTGGCGGGCGATCACCGGAAAACGCTGTACGGGGGCGAGCGCCTCACCACGAACAATCGCATGGAGCTGACGGCCGCGATCGAAGCCTTGCGCGCCCTGAAAGGCAGGCAGCAGGTCCTGCTGTACACCGATTCGAAGTACCTGATGGATGGCATTCGTACGTGGCTTCCCGGCTGGAAGCAGCGCGGGTGGAAGACCGCGGCGAAAAAGCCCGTCAAGAACCAGGATTTATGGAAAGCGCTGGACGCGGCTGCCGCCAGGCATGACGTGACGTGGAAATGGGTGAAAGGCCACTCGGGCCACGCGGGGAACGAGGAGGCCGACGCGCTCGCGAATCTCGGCATAGACGAAATGCTGTCGGGTACGGCGCGGTAAGATTGCCCTGCCGGAACCCGCAATGCGGGAGACCGGTCACCGGGCTCATCGCAGGTGCGCCTGCCGCGAGCTCGGGTTGGAGCCATACAGTGCAGCGTTGGTCCGGTCGCCCGCATTGGCGGGCTCCAATGGTGCGAAAAAGAAGGAAAGCAACGGGGTATCAATGCGACAAATTATCCTCGACACCGAGACCACCGGCCTGTCGCCCGCGCAGGGCCATCGCATCATCGAGATTGGCTGCATCGAGCTCGTCAACCGCCGCCGTACCGGCCGCGAGTTTCACCGCTTCCTGAACCCGGAGCGTGATATCGATGCAGGTGCCGAGCGTGTGCACGGCCTGAGCCGGGCGGAACTCGCGCACCACCCGAAATTTGCCGAGATCGCCGCCGAGCTGCTGGACTTCATCCGCGGCAGCGAGCTCGTGATCCACAACGCGGAGTTCGACGTCGGTTTTCTCGAGCACGAGCTGATGCTGATGGGGCACCCGGAGCCCCAGATCGCGCAGCACGCGAAGGTGCTCGACACCCTGGCGCTGGCGCGGGGCCTGCATCCCGGGCAGCGCAACAGCCTCGACGCGCTTTGCAGGCGTTACACGGTAGACGCGTCGCGGCGCGAGGTGCACGGGGCGCTGATCGACGCCGATCTCCTGATGCAGGTCTACCTCGCGATGACCGGAGGCCAGACCGCGCTGGTGCTGGAGACGGAGACGGCGCCCGGCCTGGCGGCGGCCGCCGCCGGCGGCACGCGCCAGGCCCGTCGCCACCTGAGGCTCGTGGTGCTGCGCGCCACCCCCGAGGAAGAAGCCGAACACGAGGCCTTCCTGGACCGTATGCAAGCGGCCGCCGGGTCATGCCTGTGGCGAGCCCTGCTTCCCGGGGCGCCGTCGAAATCCGCCATTGCGGGCGACCGGGAAAGGCCGGGAAGGACGCTCGCTGGCTCCGGCATCGAGGCAGGTGCCGCCGTGCCCTAGTCCGGCTTGTCCCGGCGTCTCCGCAACAGCCCGCCGTTGCGGGGGCGGCTGTTCTCGCCGGCGCCGGAACCGGGCTTGCGACAGGCCGGAGCCCCGATTCGGCCCCACGGCCGACGGCTGTCCGCGAATTTCGCCGGAATCTGTGTTAAACAGGCGCTCGACTTCCCGCATGGGACGCTTATATGCCCGTTGAACCTTTCCAGCTCGACAACCTGCGCATCGGCGTGATCGGCCTCGGCTACGTCGGACTGCCGCTGGCGGTGGAGTTCGGCCGCCTGTACCCGACCGTCGGCTTCGATGTAAAGCGCGCGCGCATCGACGAGCTCGAACAAGGCCGCGACTCCACGCTGGAGTGCAGCCCGGAGGAACTCGCACGCGCCGAGCACCTGGTGTTCGCATCCGATTCCGCGGCGCTCGCGAATTGTAATTTTTACATCGTGACCGTCCCGACTCCCATCGGCGACGGCAACCGCCCGCTGCTCACGCCGCTGCGGCTCGCAAGCATCACTATCGGCGGCGTGCTGAAGCCCGGCGATATCGTGGTCTACGAATCCACGGTCTACCCCGGCGCGACCGAGGAATTCTGCGTGCCCTTCCTGGAGGAGCACTCGGGGCTGAAGCTCAACGACGATTTCTACGTCGGTTACAGCCCGGAGCGCATCAATCCCGGCGACAAGGAGCACCGCCTGCCGTCCATCCTCAAGGTGACGTCCGGCTCCACGCCCGAGGCCGCGGCATTCATTGATTCCGTGTACCGGACGATCGTGACCGCCGGCACGCACAAGGTGTCCTCCATCAAGGTCGCCGAAGCCGCCAAGGTCATCGAGAACACGCAGCGTGACGTCAACATCGCGCTCATCAACGAGCTCGCGATGATTTTCGAGCGCGTCGGCATCGATACCGAGGAGGTGCTGCAGGCGGCGGGCACCAAGTGGAACTTCCTGCCGTTTCGCCCGGGACTCGTGGGCGGCCACTGCATCGGCGTCGATCCCTATTACCTGACCTACAAGGCACAGCAGCTCGGCTACAACCCGGAGATGATCCTCGCCGGCCGCCGTATCAACGACAACATGTCGATCTACATCGCCTCGCGCATCGTCAAGCTGATGCTGTCGAAAGCTATCCAGCCGCTGAAGTCGCGGGTGCTGGTAATGGGCCTGACGTTCAAGGAAAACTGCCCGGACGTGCGCAACACGAAGGTGATGGATATCGTGAAGGAGCTGAGTTCGTATGGCGCGCTCGTCGACGTGCACGACCCCTGGGTGGATCCGCAGGAGGTCATGGCCGAGTATGGCATCGAGCTCGCGGTTGAGCCGGACAGATCCGCGTATGATGTGATCGTGCTCGCGGTAGCCCACCATCAATTCCGGGAGCTCGGGATAGAGGGCATCCGCGCCTACGGGAAACCGAACGCCGTCGTCTACGACGTTAAGTACCTGCTGGACAGCACGCTGGTCGACGACCGGCTCTGACCGGACCACGGGAAGTTGATTGCATGAAGATACTGGTGACAGGCGCCGCGGGATTCGTCGGCTCGTTCACGGCGAAGCAGTTGCTCGAGCGCGGTGAAACCGTGGTCGGCCTCGATAATTTCAACGACTATTACGACGTGACCCTGAAGGAGGCGCGCGCGGCGCTGCTGGAGCCGTTCCGGAATTTCAGCATGGTGCGGCTCGACCTCGCCGACCGCGACGGCATGGCACGCCTGTTCGCCGAGCAGAAGTTCGATCGGGTCGTGCACCTTGCCGCCCAGGCGGGTGTGCGCTATTCAATCGAGAATCCGCACTCCTATATCGATAGCAACATTGTCGGCACGCTGCACGTGCTGGAAGGCTGCCGGCATCACGAGGTTGAGCATCTCGTATACGCGTCGTCCAGTTCGGTCTACGGGGCAAACACGGCGATGCCGTTCTCGATTCACCAGAACGTCGATCATCCGCTCGCACTCTACGGCGCGACAAAGAAGGCCAACGAGCTGATGGCGCACACGTACTCGAATCTCTACGGCTTGCCGACCACGGGCCTGCGCTTCTTCACCGTTTACGGGCCCTACGGGCGGCCGGATATGGCGCTGTTCATGTTCACCAAGAACATCATCGAAGGCAAACCGATCGACGTCTTCAATTACGGCAATCACCAGCGTGATTTCACCTACATCGACGACATCGTGGAAGGCGTCGTCCGCACGATGGATCACGTGGCGGAGCCGAACCCGGACTGGGATTCCGACAAGCCCGATCCGGGCACCAGCCGGGCGCGGTACCGCTTGTACAACATCGGTAACCAGCAACCGGTGGAGCTGATGCGCTACATCGAGGTGATCGAAGAGTGCGTCGGCAGGAAAGCCGAGAAAAACATGCTGCCCATGCAACCCGGCGACGTTCCCGCCACCTGGGCCGACACGGAAGCCCTGGCGCGAGACACCGGTTACCGCCCCTCGACCCCGGTCGAGGAGGGCGTCCGCCGCTTCGTCGCCTGGTACCGGGACTACTACGCCACATAACCGTAGGAGCGCGCACCGCGCGCGAAGCCTCGGCGCCCGATCGGAGGCATCGCGCGCA
>CAZSKQ010000001.1:0-102576 GCA_964607425.1 uncultured Woeseiaceae bacterium | reverse complement strand
GGCATCGCGCGCAATGCGCGCTCCTGCAATCGGCCGGCACGATACGCCTGCAAGGTTGCCTCGATTGGCGTCCTCCGGCAGGCTTGCATGCCTGCCACAAGGAACAGCCGATGGCCGCCTTGAACTACCCGCACCATCTATCCGCACGCTATCCCACGGACCTGCCGGCCTGGGGAGCGCTCAAGAAGCACTACCGCGAAGATCTCCGCAGGCTCAGCCTCCAGGACCTCTTCATCGCCGACAACAAGCGTTCCGAGCGCTTCTCTGCCGAAGCGGGCGACCTTTTCCTCGATTACTCTAAAAACTTCGTCACCGCCGCTACCCGCGAGCTCCTGCTGAAGCTCGCGCGCGAAGCAGAGGTCCCGGCGGCCATCGAGGCCATGTTCGCGGGCGAGCCGATCAACGTCACCGAAGGCCGGCCGGTGCTGCACGTGGCCCTGCGCGCCAAGATGTCGGACCAGGTAGCGCTCGAGACCCCCGGCGTGGCGGATGTCTGGGGCGTGTTGACGCGCATGGAGCAGTTCGTGAACGCGGTGCACGGTGGCGAGCTCCGCGGCCACACCGGCGCAAAATTCACCGACATCGTTAATATCGGCATCGGCGGCTCGGACCTGGGGCTCGTGATGGCGAGCCGCGCGCTGCGCCCGTTCTGGAAACCGGGTATGCGTTTTCACGCCGTCTCCAACATCGACGGCACGCAGCTCACGGACCTGAAGGCCGAACTCGATCCGCGTTCGACGCTGGTCGTCGTCTGCTCCAAGACCTTCACGACGCTCGAAACCATGACCAATGCGCGGGCGGCGCGCGCCTGGATCGCCGGCGAACTGGGGGAGAATGCCGTCCAGGGCCATTTCGCGGCTGCCTCGACGAACCACGAGGCAATGGACGCTTTCGGTATTCATCCCGACTACCGGTTCGGCTTCTGGGACTGGGTCGGCGGGCGCTTCTCCGTCTGGTCGGCGGTCGGCCTCGCGCTCGCGCTCGTTATCGGCATGGAACGCTTCCATGAGCTGCTGGCGGGCGGCCGCCGCATGGACGGCCATTTTCGCCAAGCGCCGCTGGAGCAGAACGTGCCGATTCTGCTCGCCCTGGTCGCCGCCTGGAACAACAATTTCCTGGGCGCGGAAAGCCAGGTCATCCTGCCTTACGACAATCGCCTGGAACGCTTCCCCGCCTTCCTGCAGCAGATGCAAATGGAGAGCAACGGCAAGCGCGTGCGCATCGACGGCAAGCCGGTGCGGGTGAACACCGGCATGGTGCTGTGGGGCGAGGCGGGCTCGAATGCGCAGCATTCGTTCTACCAGTTGCTGCACCAGGGCACCCGGTTCGTGCCCGCGGATTTTCTCCTGCCGCTGAAATCCGTGGATGCACCGCAGGCGCAACAGGACCTGGCCGTGGCGAACTGTCTCGCGCAATCGGAAGCGCTGATGGACGGCTACACGAAGGAGCAGGTCGTGGCCGATCTCGAAGCGGCGGGTTTGTCCAGGGCCGAGAGATTGATGCTGGCGCCGCACAAGGTCCACCCGGGCAATCGCCCGAGCAATACCATCCTTTTCGAGCAACTCACCCCGAACGTGCTGGGGCAGCTCATAGCCCTGTATGAGCACAAGGTCTTCGTCGAAGGCGTCATCTGGGGCATCGATTCGTTCGACCAGTGGGGCGTGGAGCTCGGCAAGAAACTCGCGATGGGCCTCATGGACGCGGTGGGCGCGCCAGCCAGCTACCGCGGAGACAACCCATCGACGCGAGCATTGCTGGAGCGAATCGGGCGCTGCAGGCGATCGTAAGCTCTATCCACTCGATGCCCTGGACATCGAAAAGCCCGGCTACCGGTCGGCGCAAACAGGGCCGGCCGGGACGGGGCTCGCGAAGCCCTGTAACATTGGCAGCGGACCGTGGCAGACAGGACCTCACCGCATGAAAAAGGCCCTCATCACCGGCGTCACCGGGCAGGATGGCGCGTATCTCGCTGAATTCCTGCTGAAAAAAGGCTATGAAGTACACGGCATCAAGCGCCGCACATCGCTCTTCAACACCGACCGGGTCGATCACCTGTACGAGGACCCGCACGTCGACCAGCGGCAGTTCATCCTGCACTACGGCGATCTCACGGACTCCACCAACCTGATCCGCATCGTCCAGGCCGTGCAGCCGGACGAGATCTACAACCTCGGGGCGCAGTCGCACGTTTCGGTTTCTTTCGAAAGCCCGGAGTACACCGCCGATACCGATGCCCTGGGCGCGCTGCGCCTGCTGGAGGCGATCCGCATCCTCGGGCTCGAGAAGAAGACGCGCTTCTACCAGGCGTCGTCCTCTGAGCTCTACGGCAAGGTCGTGGAGACGCCGCAGACGGAGCTGACCCCCTTCTACCCACGCTCGCCGTACGCCGTGGCCAAGCTCTACAGCTACTGGATCACCGTCAACTACCGGGAGGCGTATGGCATGTACGCCTGCAACGGCATTCTCTTCAATCACGAATCGCCGTACCGGGGCGAGACGTTCGTCACGCGCAAGATCACGCGCGGTCTCGCGCGCATAAAGCTCGGGCTGCAGGACTGCCTCTACCTCGGCAACCTGGACGCGTGCCGGGACTGGGGGCACGCGCGAGACTATGTCGAAATGCAGTGGCTGATGCTGCAGCAGGACGAGCCGGACGATTTCGTCATCGCCACCGGCTTGCAGAACTCCGTGCGCAAGTTTGTCGAGGCCGCGGGGGCGGTGCTCGACCTGTCGATTCGCTGGGAGGGCGAGGGCACCGGCGAGAAGGGTATCGACGCCGCGAACGGCAAGCCGATCGTAGCCGTCGATCCGCGCTACTTCCGGCCTACAGAGGTCGACACGCTGCTCGGCAATCCGGCCAAGGCGCGCGCGAAGCTCGGCTGGCAGCCGAAGACCACGTTCGACGAGCTCGTGCGCGAAATGGCCGAGGAGGATTACCAGCTCGCGCAGCGTGACGACCTGGTAAAGAAAGCAGGTTTCAAGGCGTTCAACTATTTCGAATGAGCGGCATGGAGCAGGATGCAAAAATCTATGTCGCCGGCCATCGCGGCCTGGTCGGTTCCGCGATCGTCCGCCGGCTGCAGGCGGGCGGCTGGCACAACCTCCTGATGCGCACGCGGGCGGAGACAGACCTCACCGACCGGGCAGCCGTGCTGGAATTTCTCGCCACCGAGCGCCCGGACTACGTGTTCGACGCAGCCGCCCGCGTCGGCGGCATTCACGCGAACAACGAGTACCCTGCCGACTTCATCCGCGACAACATCCTGATCCAGATGAACGTGATCGACGGCGCGTTTCGGGCGGGGGCGAAGAAGTTCCTGTTCCTCGGCTCGTCGTGCATTTACCCGAAGCTCGCGCCGCAGCCGATGGCGGAGGACAGCCTCCTGACCGGCCCGCTGGAGCCGACGAACGAGTGGTACGCCATCGCCAAGATTTCCGGGATCAAGGTCTGCCAGGCCTACCGGAAGCAGTACGGTTTCAACGCCATCAGCCCGATGCCGACCAACCTCTACGGGCCGGGCGACAACTTCAACCTCGAAACCTCGCACGTATTGCCCGCGCTGCTCCGCAAGTTTCACGAGGCGAAGCTTGCCGGCGACGAGGAGGTGACAGTGTGGGGCTCCGGCACTCCCAGGCGGGAATTCCTGTACGTCGACGACCTGGCCGATGCCTGCGTGCACCTGATGCAAACCTACGATTCGGGCGAAATCATCAACGTCGGCACGGGGGAGGACCTCTCCATCGCCGAGCTCGCGGACATCGTGAAGGCGGTGGTCGGTTACGAAGGGCGGATTGCCTACGACCGCTCGAAGCCGGACGGCACGCCGCGCAAGTTGCTGGACGTGAGGCGCCTGCATGCGATCGGCTGGCGCCACCGCACCGGCTTGCGCGCCGGCATCGAGCAGACCTACAGCTGGTTCGTCGAAAACCAGCCGTGCTTGCGTGCCTGAACCGCCGCCGCCGTACCGCAAGGGCACACGGGACAAACCGCTCAGCATCCGCATGGACATCGTCCTGTATCGCCGGCGAGTGAGCCTTACCAGCGGCGCCGGGCAGCTCATTCGCATGCAGGCCGGGGCGCTGGCCGCGGCCGGTCACCGGGTGCAGGTCTCGGCACGCCGGGGCGTCGTCAAGCTCCTGCTGACCCGGGGCTGGCGCATCAGCCGGCATACCCGCGCCGCGCTGAAGCGCATCGCCGCGTCCCCGGCTACGCTCCTCGTCGATCACGGCGCCGAGATACCGCAAGCGGACCTTGTTTTCGTCCACAACGTGCTGAGCGAAGGCCTTCGCTACCTGGAACGCAGCGACTGGGTCGCCGGCGCCGCGCGGGAATGCGCCTTTTTCCAGGCCCTGAACCCCGAGGCGCCAATCGTGGCCAACTCCCGGCTGGTGAGGCGCGCGCTGATCGAGCACTTCGGTTTACGCCCGGCACGCATCGTCGTGCACTATCCGGGTTTCGATTCGCAACGCTTTCATGTGCATCTCCGGTCCGGCGCGTTCCGGGAGCAGTCCCGCGCCGCGCTGGGGCTCGGCGAGGGCGTGCCGCTGATCGGCTTCGTCACGTCGGGAGAGCTGGACAAGCGCGGTCTCGACGTGTTCCTGCAAACCGCCACGCGGATCGCCCGGGACAGGAGCGACGCACGCTTCCTGGTAGTGGGCGGGAAGCGATTGCCCCCGTGGGCCGCCGGTCATCGCCTGGTGAAGGCCGGGCACCTCGTGCACCGTCCGAAGGGCACGCGGCCGGAGCGGTGGTTCGCCGCGCTCGATTTGTTCCTGTTCCCGGCGCGCTTCGAGGAATTCGGGATCGTGGTGTCCGAGGCGCGTGCATGCGGCATACCCGTATTGACGTCGCGGCGGGTGGGGGCGGCAGAGTGCCTCCCGCCGGAATACGATCCGTGGATCCTCGAGGCGCCGGAGGCCGATGCCTTCGCCGCGAGCGCGCTGGCGCTGCTCGGCGACGATGCGGCGATGGCGAAGCTCGCTGCCGCCGGCGCCGCAAGCAGCGTCACGGTCAACGATCACAACTACGTGCGCGAGACCGTGGCAACGATCGTCCGCTGTGCCGACGCCAAGCTATCCCGCGCGCAAGCTATCGGACGGGCAAACCGGCCCTGACGGGCGGCGCGGCACCCCCTGAAGCTCAGAAACGCCGGCTGAGATAGAGGCTGGCGCCAAGCAGGTCGTAGAAGTTGTCCGGGCTGCCGCCCTGCGGGTCCGTCGGCAGCACATTGTCGCGAGCGATCTTGTCCCCGTACCGCAGGTCGATCCCGAGATCCCAGCGTGGCATGACGTCGCGGAACCGGAGGCCTGTGCCGAAATAGTACCCATAAGCCGGCGTCGCGAGATCGAGCCTGGCAGCGCCCAGGAAGCCGCCGACGGACAGGCGATCGGACAAGCGGTAGCGCCAGTCCACCGCGCGCACCGCGAGCAGCAGGTCCGAGCCGAGATTGTCGAGCTCCAGCCGCACTCCGAGCTCGCTGCGTGCGCCGACCTGCCGCAGGAAGCCGACGCCGATGTGCGCCCCCGTCTCCGTCGAGTCGACGGTCGCGTCGGCGTTCGCGATCCGGGCTTCGATGCGGCTCGTATGGGCCCCGACGTCGATGAACAGCTCGGCGGAAGCGATCGCCGGCGCGATGATGAGGCATGCGGCAGCGGCTGCCAGGCGTATCGTCTTCATCGGATCCTCAGAAGCGGAAGAAGGCGCCGAGGCGCGAATAATCCTCGCCGAACACGTCCCGCCCGATGTTCAGCTCGCCCCCGACACGGAACTCGCGACCCAGGGGGCGACTGTACCGCAGGTCCAGCGAATGTGCCCGCTGGTAATCCGGGGCGGTGTAATCTTCGTTCGCGAGCGTGCGGTAGGTTGCCTCCACGAAATCGCCGCCCGCGAACGTCCAGCCGGCACGCAGCATGATGCTGCTGGCGCCCACGCCGTCGCCGGGCACTCGCCAGTCCGCACCCCAATGGCCCAGAACGTGGTCCTTGTTGCGCAGGCCGTCGCCGTAGATGTGGTGCACGTACCAGCCGTTCTGCCATTCGCTGGCCTCGAGGGTCAGGTCGAGCTTGCCGCCGGCAAGGTGCGGGAAATGAATGCCCGCCGACAGCGCCGCGTTACCCAACCTGAAATTGTTGTTGGTCGAGGTATCCTCCCCGGCGTACTCGAAATAGACCGCGAAGGGCAGGGGCTCGCTTACGATGAAGCGGGACGTGATGGAGGCAACCTGGTTGCCGAAATCGCCAACGTCGCCCGTATTGTCGTAGCTCGAGGGGTCGAACAGTGCATTGAATAGATCGCCCAGGGAGTCCTGGCCCCTTTCGCCACCGCCATACTGCATCAGCCGGTTGACCCCGATGGACCAGCCGGGAACCGGCTCGATCGACAGGTGCAGGCCGGCCAGGCGCGGGTGCCCGCTCGTGATACCGCCTTCGAAGCGGATATCGTCGGATTCGCTCATGCGCGCGTAGAAGATCTCGTAACGGAAGTTGAGCCGCGTCAAGGGGCGGTAATTGGAGAGGGTCACCGACGGCATGGTCGGCGCCTGGTTGCCGATCAGCATGGCGCTGTCGGTCATGGGCGACAGCCAGTGACCTCGCCAGCCGATGTCGAGCTGCGCGTAGTCGACGCCGACGCTGATCACGCTGCCGCTCGGCACGAACTCGTCTTCATGAGCGGCGAAGCCCAGGTTGACGAAGAGGTACGGACCTGGCTGCCAGTACAGGCCGCCCGAGGCCTCGTACGCGCTGTCGGAGCGCATACCGTAGCGATTCGCGAGGGGCACCTCCTCGCCCGACGCCGCGGCGACCGAAACGCCGAGATGCCCGATGCCGACCTTCTTCATGAAGCCTTTGAGGTAGTACTCCACCTGTGCGCACAGGTAGGCGTCCTGCTCGCAAGCGGCCGGGAGCGCCGCGTAGACCGTGCCGGCGTCTATGGGGCGCGTGAGCACGGGTTCGCCGGCGAGGATCAGCACGCGCTCGAACATCCGTTCCATCGCGGGCGCCTGGCTCAGCGGAAGATACGGACTGACGCCGCCCGCGCTGGCGGCGGCAGCGGCAAGGCTAAGCGTCAGGACTGTGGCGCGGGGTAGCATCAGGTTGTGTTTGGTTCGGGAAGGCGGATGCCGGGCGAATTCTGGACGTTTTCGGAGCGTAATGGTACCGGTTGCAAGGCCGCTTGGGTTGCTGGCGGGGTTTCCACTAACATGCGCCGATCCTTGAGCGACAAGACGCTGCCAGCGAATGCCCGTACCGAGTACTGCCAGACGGCGCCCGATGGTTTGGCTTTATTCCGCCTGGATTGCCGCAATTGCCTTCGGAACGGCGCCCGCGGCGGGGGCAACTCCGCTGATCCCGGCGGGCAACGCCGCACTGCGCGCCGACATCCAGCTCCTTGCCGACTACGGCGTGATCCGTGGTCCCGTGACGACGTGGCCGCTCGCCTGGGGGCCGATCCTCGCCGACATCGAGGACTCCGGCAGT
Source organism: uncultured Woeseiaceae bacterium (assembly GCA_964607425.1). GTDB lineage: Bacteria > Pseudomonadota > Gammaproteobacteria > Steroidobacterales > Woeseiaceae > IDS-8. The sequence goes on along the minus strand of CAZSKQ010000001.1, from coordinate 95,097 downwards.
ACGGTGGCGCTACCGCCGCAGGTGCTGCATGCCGCGGCAAGGGTGCGGGGCATTGCGCGCCGGGAAGCGGCGGCCGCCGGGGTTCGCTATCACGCGTCGTTATCGGGTGCCGAGGAACCGCCGCGGATCCGTTCCTTCGCCGATACGCCGCGCGAATCCGCCGCGGTCGGCACGGGGCTTTCCTGGACCGGCAGTCGCTTCAGCATCGACCTTCGCGGCCAGCGGGTCGGCTCGCCCGCGGATGGCAAGGAATATCGCTACGACGGCAGCTTCGTGGGAGCCGCGCTCGGGAACTTTGCCGTCGCCGCCAGCACGCTGGACCGCTGGTGGGGCCCCGGCTGGGACGGCAGCCTGGTCTTGTCGAACAATGCCCGGCCCATACCGGCGTTGACGATCAACCGCAATTTCACCGACGCGTTCCCATCGCGCTTGCTGAGCTGGCTGGGACCATGGGACCTGAGCGTGCTATTCGGGCAGATGGAGCAGGAGCGCACGGTGGCCGACACGCGGTTTTTCGGCCTGCGCTTCAGTTTCCGCCCGTTGTCAACCCTGGAGATCGGATTGTCGCGGACGGCACAATGGTGCGGCGAGGGGCGTCCCTGCGACCTCGAAACATTCGCGAAGCTGGTCGCGGGCAATGACAACCTCGGCGATGATGGCGTTGCCGCCGAAACCGAGCCCGGCAACCAGTTGGCCGGGATGGATATACGCTGGTCGCTGGCGCGGTTCCAACTGCCTCTCGCCGTTTATGCCCAGGCAATCGGAGAAGACGAGGCAGGGGGATTTCCGAGCCGCTTTCTTGCACAATTCGGCATCGAGGCTTGGGGGCATTGGGGGAATCGGTGGTCCTGGCGCTGGTTCGGCGAAGTGACCGATACCAGCTGCGGGTTCTACGAATCGGGTGACAACTTCAATTGCGCGTACAACCACGGCATCTACCAGGACGGCTATCGGTACCGCGGCCGGCCGGTCGGTCACGGTGCCGACAACGATGCGCGGCTGCTGTCGACGGGACTGCTTTTGATCGATGACGCCGAAACGACCTGGCGCGTCACGGCGCGATACGGCGAGCTGAATCGGGGCGGCGCACCGGATACGCGCAACAGCCTGACCGCGACGAAGGCGGACCTGGCCAGCCTCGACGTGTCCTGGCTCCGCCTGTTCCGCTACGGCGCGATCGAGCTCGGTGTCGGGGTAAGCCGCGTGCGCGACACCGATCCTCGCGCCTACATCCAATGGCGCACCTCGCCGTGACCCGACTTCCTGCAGGAGCCCGCATCGCGGGCGAGCTCACGCGCAAAAGCCTGAACGGCGCCAATCCGCCCTATTCACATTGGTCAACATTGGTACAATCCGCCGATCCAGGAAGAGACCTAGCGTTGCGCTGCATGGAAAAGAAACGGTCGGGTGTCGGGAATGCCGCCCCGAACATGAAAATCGTGCAATGGGTCCCGGTGTGACTCCGGTTTTGTTGTCCACGTCCGTGTTGGCGAACCTTCGAGGCATATTCAGGGCGTGCATCGCCGGCGCCGCGTTGCTTGTGCTCTGCCAATCCGCCGCGCTTGCGCAGCAGGTTTTCCAGCCCACGCCCGAGCAGATGCAGATGCTGAACCAGCTGCCGCCGGCGCAGCGCCAGCAGGCGATGGACGCGCTGCGGCAGTTCCAGGATCAGCAGCGGCAGCTGCAGCAGATGCAGCAACAGCCAACGGGTGCGTCCGAAAGCGATTTCGGAGTCCAACCGCAGCCTGCGGATACGTTACCCGGACCCTTTGTCGGGCAAGCAGACGTGCCGAGAGCGAAGCCGGGCAGCAGTCTCGTCGTCACGATGACGCCGAAGCTCGCGCTGACCTCCACGGAACTCGATGAGATCGACGCTGACCCGGCCCTGAGCCGGGTGGTGGGGAGCCACTACTATGAGCTGGACGAGTTCGGCGTCCTGCACCTTCCGGGCCTGCCGGAAATCCGCGTGCTTGGACTGACTGTCGGTGGCATAGAGCAGCGCCTGATCGCGGAGCCGGCATTGGCCCTGTTCGATATCAGGGCGACATTGTTCGATAGCGAGGAGGTTGGGGCCGCGGCACTGGAACCTTTCGGCTACGACCTGTTCGAGCCGCCACAACCAGGCAGCACAGGCGGCGCGCGGACAATGGGTGCCATGGGTACGATCGGAATGCTGGGCCCGCAGCCGGATCTCCCGATGTCGGGACCGGTACCGGCCGACTATATACTCGGTCCGGGTGACACGGTCCGTGTCCAGCTATTCGGCAATGTCAACGCCACCTATGAACTCGAGGTGTCACGCGACGGGGTTTTGAACATTCCCGAGCTCGGCCCGATGACCGTCGCCGGAATGCGCTATTCCGAATTCCGGACGCAGCTGGAAAGCCGCGTGCAGCAAAGCCTGATCGGTACCCAGGTCAGCGTGACGATGGGACAGCTGCGAACGATCCGCATCTTTGTCGTCGGCGACGTCAACAGGCCGGGATCGTACGTGGTGAGCAGTCTCGCGACGATCAGCAGTGCGTTGTACAGGAGCGGCGGCATCAGCGATGTTGGAACCCTTCGCGACATTCAGCTGAAGCGCGACGGCAAGATTGTCGGGCGACTCGATTTGTACGATCTGCTGCTGCGGGGCGATACCTCGGGCGACCACCAGTTGCAGCAGGGTGACGCAATCTTCGTGCCGCCAATTGGAACGACGATCGGCATAGGCGGTGCGGTAAAGCGGCCCGCCATTTACGAAGTGAGAGACGATGTGACGCTCGGCGAGGCACTGCAACTCGCCGGCGGCCTCGCCACGGATGCTTTTCCGGCGGAGAGCACCCTTGAGCGGATCGGCGAGAGAAGGGTGAGAAATGTCTTGAGCGTCGATCTCAGCACCAATGCAGGCCTTGCCCTGCGGATACGCAATGGCGATACGCTGCTTGTGCCCCGCATCCTGCCGGAACTGGATGATACGGTGATTCTCGCAGGGCACGTGCATCGGCCGGGGCCATATGAATGGCACGAGCGGATGCGCCTGACCGATCTTCTCCCATCGCTCAGTGCGCTGAAGCCCGGTGCCGATTCGAACTACCTGCTGATTCGACGTGAAAACCCGGCCGACCTGAGCATAAAAACCTTGTCGGCGGATCTCGCAGCCGCACTGGCAGCACCCCAGTCCAACGCAAACGTCCGTTTGCAGTCCCGCGACACGATCTACGTGTTCAACGTGGAGTTCGGCCGCCAGCGCGTGATAGAGCCTATTCTCGAGGAGCTGCAGCTGCAGGCGGGCTTCGGCAACCTTTATGAAGAGGTGCGTATCGCGGGCAAGGTTCGAGCTCCCGGCTCTTATCCGCTGGACGAAGGCATGAGGATCAGCGACCTGCTGCGCGCGGGGGGCAAGCTCGCGGAAGGCGCGTATACGCAAGAGGCCGAGCTGACACGCCTGACGGTCATGGACGGGCAAAACCGCAACAAGCGCGTCATCCTGGTGGATCTGCAGGCCGTATTGGAAGGGGATCCCGAAGCCGACCTGCTCCTGGAACCCTACGATCACCTGAATATCAGCCCGATTCCGGACTGGAATTCGGATTGGTCGGTAACCATCGAAGGCGAGGTGCGGTTCCCGGGCGAGTATCAGATCCTGCGCGGTGAAACGCTCAGCCACTTGATGGAGCGCGCCGGTGGCCTGACGAAAGAGGCGTTCTCGGAGGGAGCTATCTTCCTCCGCGAAGATTTGAAGCAGCGGGAGCAGGAACAAATCGAAGTGCTGGCGAACAGGCTGGAAGCGGACCTCGTGTCAATGTCGCTCCAGAACCTGGACACCACCGGCTCGGAAGCAATGAGCATCGGTCAGTCTTTCCTGCAGCAGCTTCGCGCGACCGAACCGGTCGGCCGACTGGTAATCGACCTGGAGCGATTGTTGGGCGGCAGCGCGGCCGAGCGTAACGCCAGTGACCTGGAACTCAAAAATGGCGATCGGCTGCTGGTTCCGGGGCGGTCGCAAAGCGTAACGGTCCTCGGAGAGGCGCAGTATCCCGCATCGCATCTGTATCTTCCCGAACTGCAGCGCGATGACTACATTGCTCGCAGCGGCGGACTGACGCGCAGAGCCGATGAAGACCTTATCTATGTCGTTCGGGCAAGCGGGTCCGTGGTGTCCGGCAATCGCTCCAGTTGGTTCCACCGCGGCGACGGTATCGAGATTCGTCCGGGCGATACCATCGTCGTGCCCCTGGAAACCGATCGAGTGCGGCCGCTGACGTTCTGGACGAATGTGTCGCAGATCTTCTACCAGACCGCCATAGCTGTGGCTGCAATTCGAACCTTCAACAACTAGGAGTTCGTGCGAAGAATCAGCCTGGGCCATGTTGACTGTGACACTTCACAATCCTGAAGGATCCTGGAGGCGGGTCTACTTGCTTCCAGAGGTCGATCTCGACCCTTGCAAGGGTGTGCACTACTTTTGTGACGTTGCGTCGTCCATTCCGGCCCGGGTGCTATGCCCATGATTCGCGATCCCGCGGCAACGCCCGATCATGAGATCGACCTTGTAGAGATTTTTCGTTCGCTATGGACGAACAAGTGGATTGTTATTTCTGTCACATTGGTGTTCGCGGTGGGGTCGATAGCGTACGCGCTCACCGCAACCGAATGGTACCGGTCCGACACCTTGCTGTCGCCGGCTATGGACGGGGCAGGACAGTCGCTTGCCGGTCAGCTTGGTAGCCTCGCAACTCTCGCCGGAGTCGCCCTCCCGCAAAACGACCAGACCGCGGAGGCGATCGCGATCCTCCAGTCACGGGACTTTATACGGTCGTTCATTGAGGAAGAACAACTGATGAGCACTTTGTTTCCGGATGACTGGGGCGAAGCGGCCAGGGCGGCGGATCCGGCGGCTGAGAGACCGGATATTCGCGAAGCAGTGAAGTACTTCAGGGAGAATGTTCAACGGGTGGAACAGGATGACGCGACTGGCCTGGTTACCTTGACAATCGACTGGATTCAACCGGAGCTTGCCGCGGAATGGGCAAACTTGCTGGCGACCCGGCTGAATAATCACATGCGATCCCGGGCGCTGGCGGAAGCTCAGGCCAATGTCGCGTTCTTGCGTGAGGAGCTGACTCAAGCCAATGTCCTCTCCATCCAGCAATCCATCAGCCGATTGCTGGAGGGTGAACTGCAGAAGCTGATGCTGGCGCGAGGTAACGAGGAGTTCGTATTTCGCGTCATTGACCAGGCACAGGTGCCTGTAGAGCGGCAGCGGCCGCGCCGGACTTTGATTGTGATTATTGCGGTTGTTGTTGGCGGAGCGGTGGGTGTCCTGGCAGCGCTGTTCCGCGAGACACTTCGCAGAAGCCGGCCCGAGGCCAGGTCTACGCTCGTGCCCGCCAAACACTGAACACCCAGGTTGCCGCCGCGCCGGTCAGAAACGTCGGTGACTTCGAACGGAGCACGCAAGCCGGTATGCTCGTCGAAGGAAAATCGATGATTCGGCTTACATCAAAGTCCGATTCCCGCGGTACTGTTGCCGCGTTAGCCGCCATGACACACTCGCGGGCGAGTAGCGGTAGTCGGATGTGATCAGCTTGCGAAGCGTGGCAGCGAAAGTCGGGCATCCGCTGAAAAGACAGCTTCGACGAGCCGTCGACAGCCGGTTCGCTCGGGACGTCGCGACGCTGGTCACGGGGTCCGCAATCGCCCAGGCAATAGCGCTGGCCTTCTCGCCAGTGATTACCCGGATATACGATCCCGAACAGTTCGGTATCTATTCAACTTTCATGGCGATCGCGCAGGTTCTGATTCCGGTTGCCGGCCTGTCCTATCCGCTGGCGATGGTCCTGCCGTCGTCCGATGCTGATGCCAGGGGCATCGGCAAGCTGGCTGTCGGGGTGGCTGTCACCACGAGTGTTTTGCTCGCCCTGGCAATCCTGATCGTCGAACAGACGGCTTCTTCCAACCTGATTCCCGGCTTGTCGAATACCTACCTGTACCTGTTGCCGCTGCTGATACCGCCGGCGGCCTGGTTGCAGGCACTGCAGTACTGGATGATTCGGAAGTCGATGTTCCGCATTACCGCGAGGATTGCGGTACTGCAGTCACTGGCGGTCAATAGCGCCAAGGTAGTCACGGGCTGGTGGTATCCAATAGGCGCGGTGCTGATTTTTATCACCTTCCTGGGCACGATTCTGCACGGTTCGATGATGCGGTTTGCCGCCCGCGGGGACTTCCGGGGCCTGCGGGCGGAACATGGATCGAAACCTCTGGAGATGAACAGGGTTCGCCGGCTGGCGGCCGACTACAGTGAGTTTCCGGTCTATCGCGCCCCGCAAGCTTTGTTGAACGCTTTGTCGCAGGGGATTCCCGTCATTCTGCTCGGATCGTATTTCGGTGCCTCGGCCGCGGCGTTCTACGCTATCGCAAAGACGGCCCTGGGGGCGCCGCTGCAACTGATTGGCAGGGCCTTGACCGACGCGTTTTACCCGCGCTTCGTGCAGGCGGCCCGGGAGAAAGCGGACCTGAGAAAATACCTGGTTCGTACCACGGTGGCGTTGGCCGCAGTTGGTATCCTGCCTTTTTCAGTTGTCGTCGTTTTCGGTCCGTTCCTGTTTGACCTGGTATTCGGTTCGGAATGGTCCACCGCCGGCCACTATGCCCGCTGGGTTGCAATCTGGTATTTCTTCGCCTTCCTGAATCGACCCAGCGTCAGTGCGGTGGCCGTACTGAATCTGAATGCAGGATTCCTGGTTTACGAAGTGGGCAGTGCAGTTCTGAAATTAGGTACATTGATGGCAGGTTTTGCAATATTGAAGGATCCGGTAAGCGTGATTGCCGTCTTCTCGGGTGCGGGAGCTGTTTTGAACCTCGCATTGATAGCTTATGTGCTGCTCAAATCCGGTCCGGGGAAAATCAACGACGGATCGCCAGGAACATGAACGAACGCGCCCTTGCGGACGACTCGGGTCGGCGTGACCTGCCGTTAACGCATGAGGTGACGGTGCTCTACGTCGTCACTTCATTGCGTCGGACCGGACCAACAGTCCAACTGTACAACCTGATAAGACACCTCGATCGGAAATCGGTCATCGTTCACCTGGTCTCCCTTTCTCCAGAGTCGAATGACAGTCTCTGGGAGAGCTTCAAGACGCTCAAGATTCGCATGCAATCAATGAAGCTCTCGCGGGTGGCCAGCATGTTCCTTGGTGTCCAGCGCCTGCAAAAGCTTGTTGACGATCTACAGCCAAACGTTATCCATTCACAGGGCTTCAGGGCCGACAAGCTCAACTCACAGATCAAAAGCCCGGCGACAAGACTATGTACAGTACGAAACTTTCCGCAGGTTGACTATCCAGCCACCTTCGGTGCCGGTCCCGGAAAGCTCCTGTATACCCTGCACAAGGCCGCCTTCAGGCGGCTTGACCTGTGCGTTGCTGTTTCGCAGGCCGTCGCCGCCAACCTGAGGAGCGAGCTTGCAGTCGGCAACGTTTCGATTGTCCACAACGGCGTGGATGCCGAGAGGTTCGCGCCCGTCGATGAACGGCAGAAGGCGCAGTTGCGTACCCAACTGGGAATTGCGGGTGAGTCGGTGGTATGGATTGTCACCGGGCATTTGAATGCCAACAAGAACTCCCTGTTTATAATAGAGTCGTTCAAGAAGTTCTTGCAAAGGCCAGGGAACTCGGCGCACGTGTTGGTCTTCGCGGGTGCGGGACCACTGTTCGAGCGTTGTAAGGAAGAGGCAATGGGGTGTGTCAACCTGAAGTTGACTGGTCATGTCAACGACGTAGCAGCATATCTCAAAGCCAGCGACTATTTCGTATCGGCCTCCAAGTCGGAAGGACTTCCGAATGCGGTCCTCGAGGGCATGGCCTGCGGTCTTCCCGTCGTTCTTTCCGATATTCCCCCACACCGGGAGATACTGGAGTTCGATACGCGTGCCGGGGTTCTGTTCAAGTCCGGCGATTGTAACGATTTTCTGCGGGGCTTGGATGCGATGCAGGAGTCGACTCGCAAGACGAGGAGCGAGGCTTCCCGGAGGATTGCTGTGGAGCACCTGAGTGCGGAACGAATGGCGAACGACTACCAGCTGCTGTACGAAACGCTGGCTCAAGGAGGAAATCGATAGTGGCAAAGCCATTGCTTGCCATCCATGTCAGGGCGGGCAGTTTCAGCGACGCGTGGCTTCGCTTCTGCGACGAGCGGAACGTGCAGGTCAGGAAGGTGGACTGCTATGCCTCCAATATCATGGACCAGGTCGAGGGAAGCCGTGGGTTAATGTGGCATTGGGCACACTACGATCATCGGGCGAAACTCTTCGCCAGGCAACTGATTCTATCGCTAGAGTGCGCCAGGACCCTTGTTTTCCCCGACAGCAGGACGAGCTGGCATTACGACGACAAAGTCGGGCAGAAATATCTTCTGGAGGCCTTGGGTGCACCCGTTGTGCAGTCGCATGTCTTTTATGATCGCGACAGGGCGCGTCATTGGGTGCAACAGACCGAGTTTCCAAAAGTCTTCAAGACCCGGGTCGGTGCCGGATCGCAGAACGTGCGGTTGGTCAGGGATGCCGATCACGCGCAAAAGCTCATCGATACGGCTTTCGGCCGGGGATTTTCGCCAACATCGCGATACGCAATCTTCAAAGAGCATCTCTGGAGGTTCAGAAGGGACGGCATCGGGGGAGGTGCGCTGGGCGTTGGAAAAGGCATTGCACGCCTGGTAGTTCCCACGGCTACAGAACGGCATGGACAACGGGAAAAGGGCTATATCTATTTCCAGGATTTCATCCCGAACAACAATTGCGATATCCGTGTAATCGTGATCGGAGAGCGGGCATTCGCAATAAAGAGAATGGTACGGAGGGACGACTTCCGGGCGTCGGGAAGCGGCATAATTGTTTATGACCCGGAAGAGATACCGGAGTCATGCGTCAGGACCGCGTTCGAGTGGGCGAAGAAGCTCGGTACGCAATGCATCGCCTTCGATTTCGTGCTCGAAAACGATCGCCCGCTGATTGTCGAGCTCAGTTATTCTTTCGATTCGAAGGCGTACCGCCCATGCCCGGGCTATTGGGACAGCAGCCTTGCCTGGCATTCGCAGCAGTTCATACCGGAGTATTTCATGGTAGAGGATTTCCTGCGCGCCTTGGGCTTGCCGGAGACCGCGGGTTAGAACTTGCACGCGATGGAACATAGAACGACCGGGAAGGACGAGAACCTGTTTCGGTACTGGAACCACATCGGGGGACGGGCGTACTTCTGCGTGAAGGGGCAGTCGAATCGATGTTTTCGCAGCTTGTCGGCTGCTCTGGGTGCGCGACCGGACGTGGAGCGGCGCCTGGATCCCGCGGCGGTACTGGGCGTGTTGATGAAGAGCTACCCGATCGCCGATCGAACCATGATTGCGGCGGTAAAGCGGACACCATGGATGGCTCGGCCTGGCCAGGACGACGGCTGGGAGTACGCTCCTGTGCCGGGGCATGGGATGGAAAGCGTTCCGGCCGTATCGCGGGTGGCCGAGCGGCTGCTCGAATTGCTTTACGCAGAGGCTCTGGAGTTCATTTCCGGGAAGTCAACGATAGGCGTTCTCCTGAGCGGGGGGATGGACAGCAGAATAGTCGCCGGAGTCGTGCGCCTTGCGCAATTGCGGGGAGACTTCGATGGCGATGTCGTCGCCTTGTCCTGGGGTATCGGTGAGAGCCGTGACGTAAGGTACGCGAGAACGATAGCAGCGAGATTGAAATGGGACTTCGTTCATTTTCCGGTCAACGCTGAAACGTTGGCTCGCAACATTTACATGGCAGGAAAGTTGGGCGCCGAGTTTTCCCCGATTCACCTTCATGCTATTCCGGATATAGCCTCGTTGGAGGGCATATCCGGTGTGCTTGCGGGAAGCTACGGGGACAGTATCGGCCGGGGAGAATACTCGGGAGCTCCCGTTTCCAGGCAGCGGCGGCTATTGTCTACGCACCACAATCACTTTTCGTTCCTGCTTCGTGATGTCCAGCGCGAAGCCCACCGATGCATTCGGGCTGATCTGCTGAAGGCGCGGCGGCTTTACCCACGATCCACGGAAATGGCGTACCGCGAGCAGGAGCTGCAAATGCACTACATGCGTCGGCAGCTCAATGCCTGTTTCGATATGCTGGATGACGAAATACCCGTATATCAGATGTTTACGGCGTATCCAGTCGTCCGGGAGATGTGGCGACTCGCCCCTGCAGGCAGAACCGACGAAATATACGGGGCTGTTCTGCAATCGTTGCCTGGAGACTTGCTCACTGTGCCATGGGCACGAACAGGAAGACCTTTCAATACTGCGAACGTCAGCCCGGAAGACAGCTATCCCTCGCTAAACCATCAATATGGACGTTGGCTGAGGCAGGATTGCCGCTCCATCATCATCGAACTGATCGATAGTGGCTCCCTGCACGAGATGGCGGTGTTCAACGACCGTGCGCTGGACATGTGGAAGAGATGGTGGAGCAGAAGCTCGCTGGAAAGAGCTACTCGCATTGATGAGAAGATTGCATGGCTTGCGTCGCTCTCACATTGCATAGATATCCATCGAATTGCCGCGGCCGAACCCGCCGGAAAGCGTTCCTGGATGGATACGGTGGCCGAGTACGGGGCCTGGGTGCACGGCATGGCCTATCAACGCTGGTCGGAGCGCGGAGCGTGACGGACCTCGTGATGGTCATAAATACCCTTCGGACGGGAGGTGCGGAAAATGTGTGCGTGACTCTTGCAAACGGTCTGGCGCGGAAGGGCAAGAACATTGAGCTATTATTACTCAAGACGTCGGCCGACGATCTCAGGGGCCGCCTGGAGCCGGGCATTCTTGTGCGTGACCTGCGGTGCGAGCATGCACGAAATGCCTTCTGGGCGCTGTTCCGGTATATCGGTAAGAGCAGGCCGGACTTGATTCTGTCCTTTAACCGCCAGATCTCTGTTGTGCTGGTAGTCATAAGACTGCTGACACGGATGAAATATAAAATCGTCTCGCGCAACATCATATTCCTGTCGCAGGCGGAGAAGAGCAAACGCGGTGTGTGGCACGGTTTCGCTGCAAAGCACCTGATCAGGTGGTTCTATCCGTTGTCGGATGTATTCATCGCGCAGTCACAGGCGATGGCAGAGGATCTTGGTGCGTACCTGAAGGTAACTCCTGGCCGGATCACGACGATACCGAATCCGGTAAGTGAACGCATCGAAAAACATGCGGAGCAAGCGTGTCGCTCGCGTTATCCCAGGGAAAATTATATTTTATGCATAGGGAAACTGGAGCAGCAGAAGAACTTTTCAACGGCGATCCGGGTTTTCCAGCGAATCTCGGCGAAGGTGCCGGGCCTCAGGCTCACGATCGTGGGAGAAGGCGTCCTGAGGTCGGAGCTGCAGCAACTGGCGGCTGATCTTTCCATTGCCGACCGGGTGGATTTCAAAGGTGCTCGCCAGGAGGTAGCAAGGTATTTCCTTGGGGCGCGCCTGACACTGCTCACTTCACACTTCGAGGGCTTCCCCAACGTGTTGCTGGAATCAATTGCGTTGGGCACCCCCGTAGTTGCTTTTGACTGCCAGAGCGGGCCCGCGGAGATCATCCAGGAAGGGATCAATGGTTATCTCGCGCGGTATCCCGATGAAGCACACCTGGAATCGATGATCCTGCATTCCTTGGCGCGAGACTGGAATGAAGAGGAAATAAGGCAGACATCCCGGCGCTTCAACTCCGATGACATCATTCGCAGGTACGAACAGGTTCTTTTCCAGTGATAGAGTACTGGCTGGTTTTTGGCGTGGTGGCGTTACTGTCGCTGGCTACTTTGCAAAAGGGCGCGCCAGCCGGGGCGGTCTATACCGTCCTGTTCCTGATGTTCGTATGCGTCGTCGGACTGCGATACGCCTCGACCGACTATTTCAGCTATTTGCGAATCTACAACGATATCGACAATCTGTCTCAGCTCGGATTATTTACCTATAGCATTTCAGCCGCTACCCCGGTCGAGTCAGGCTTTGCGCTCCTTGTCATTGCAGAGAAGAATCTCGTTGGGTCATTTCCGTTCTTTGTCTTTGCTGTTGCCTTGCTTTCGCTCAGCATCAAGTTCGCTGCCTTCCGGAAACTTTCGCCGTACGCCGTTCTTTCGCTTCTCATCTATGTTGCCAACGAGTACTTTTTCAAGGAATTATCGCAGGCGCGGAACGCGCTGGCGTCAGGAATCGTCCTGTACTGTGTATTATTCGTGGCACAACGAAACCTGGTCAAATTCGTAGTCGGTATTGTGTTTGCCGCACTATTCCACACAGCGGCCATTGCTGCATTGCCGCTGTATTGGGTCGGGTACGTATCGAGCCGTTTGTTGATGACTATAGCCTTGTCCGTAGCGACGGTACTGGCCACGCTTGGAGGGATCGGTACGTTGGTTGCGACGAGCGTAGCGTCGCTGCTCGGGCTGGGGGATACGGCACGGCTCGTCAAGTACCTCGATGACAGGTTCGGGGAAGGTATTGCCTTGTTTGGCGGGACGATGATGCTCCACCTGGCGATGTCGTCCTTCCTCATCATTATGCAGCGCAGGCTGGTCGCCGTTAATCCCTACAACAGGTATTTGATACCGATGTATGTTTATGGAAGCGCTGCGATGATCGCTTTTATCGACTATACGACGGTAAACAGCCGAATACGCGAGCTATTCTGCATTTCGGCAGCGGCGGTGATTCTTCCGTCGGTGCTGTTACTGTTTCCTCCGCGGGAAGAGAGGGTGCTCGCCTATTCAGCCGTGTTGGTCTATTGCACAGTGCTTTTCATTGCCTTCTCCGCAGACCTCGGGCCGTACCGGAGCGTTCTGTTTATGTAGTAGCTCGGTTTATATAGATGAGGAACGGCTTATGCCAGGACGAAATGGAAGGAATACCCTCCGCGTAGTAACCGGCGTTTTGGGCCGCAGTCGCGCCAGAGCGAGAGAGTTGATTCAAGGGCGGAAAAAGAGCCGGATCCGCCCAACACATCACTTTATACATATACCCCGGAATGGCGGTTCAGCGGCAAGGCATGCCGTAGGTTCCTTTGTTTCCATCAGCAGTCCGTACTACCACTTTCGCTATCGCGACATTGCGGACAAATTACCGAATACCCTGATCTTCTTCTCAATCGTGCGGAATCCGTGGAGTCGGACTGCATCAAGATACCTGTATGCCAGGAGAAACTCGGTAACCTGGTCGAGTAAGGATCCGCGCCGTAGTTACATCCAGGCAGTCAGCTTTTCCGATTACGTCAGGGATCACCGAGTCTTCGAAATTCCGGACCATCCGGGGCAGCCGTGGATGGGGCCGATGACATCATGGTTCGATCAGCTGGAGTGGCTTACCGATTCGGCCGGGACGGTCGTGTGCGATTGCCTGCGATTTGAATCGATCGAGCGTGACATCTCCGACTACTTCGGCAGGCGCGTTTCAGTCAAAAAGAGGAATAACGTGAAGCAATATGACTACAGGAGCATGTATACCGACGAGACAGCCGGGGTGGTGGCAGAAATGTTCCGCGCCGATATTGAATATTTCGGATTTGATTTTGAGGGTGCGGCTACCAGGAATATTGCTTGCCTGTAAGTTGTATGCCTCGCCCCGGATTGCAGTCTACCGCTGCTCCTGGAGACCGTAACCAGCCCAGGTCAAGCCAGCCGCCTACGCGGGAGAACCCGGCCTGTTCCGTCGGTAGAGCCTCAACCGCGGATCCAGGCGTCGAAACAACAACTTGGATGTCCGTTGAAACGCCGGAGGCACCAGGCCATTGATGAAGTAGCCGGTGGTCCCGAGCAGCGCCTTCGTGCCCAGATTGAGTTTACGGCAGCCCCTCCAGCCGGTTGTCGTTCGGCAGATCCCTTGTCGAATGGAATCACGCCAGCTGCGCTGTGCGCGGTACATATAGTGGATCAGCGGCTCCGGAATGTTGTGAAACCGCAGTCCGGCCAGGGCGGCACGCAGCCAGAGATCATAATCTTCCGAGCGAAAAAGCGTCCTGTCGTAACCGCCCAGCTGCAGGATCCGGTTCCGCCGATACATTACGCTCGGATGAATGAACGGGCATGTCCATATAAGCCGAAGAATATCTTCATGCTGTATCGGAACACGCCGTTCCCAAAGAGGTTGATACTCTTCATCGACGTCAACAGCCCACGATCCAACGATCGACGTTTCCCGGTGCTGGGTCAGATAGTCAATCTGCTTCTCGAAACGGTGCGGCAACGCCTCGTCGTCGGTATCCATTCTGGCTATCAGCTCGTTGCTGCTGGCGTCAAGTCCGGCGTTCAGGGCCGCAGCCAGGCCGACGTTCGAACCCAGCCTTACAGATTTGAGCGGAATCCGGGTGCGGAACGACTCGATAGTGTCACGCAAGGCGTCGGTGATCCGGCCATCTTCCACGAGGACGACTTCGTCTGCAGGCAAGCTTTGGTCGCAGAGACTCTGCAGGCAGCGTGCCAGGTTGCCAGGCCGTTCCTTGGCGTACACGGACAATAAGACAGAGAAGGCCATCGACGATCCTATTGGTCAGGCACGGGGAGCAGCACGAAATCGGCCGCTTTCGATTGGTAAGCTGTTACAGCGAAGACATTCTGCATCGGGCCGTGAGACGTGTCCACATGCACGGTTTGCCGGGCATGGAGCACAAAGCTCTCTTCCATTTCAGGACAGCAGAAAGTCCGCGGCGTGGGTTGCCGGAGCGAGCTTCAGCGGTGCAGGGGAGCCGGAAGCAAAATAACGGGAAAAATCGTCGACTCGCGTGGGCGCACGCCTGTTGCAAGGCAGCAGGCGTGAACGGGCTGAATCTGGCGCAGCACTGGCGGCGTGTGACATACTCCCGGGCGATTGTGCGGTCAGGGCAGATCCCTGCGGCGCAGATAAAGCCAGGAGAGCACTGCCATGTCAGTGACGGAGAAGAAAAAGCGCTGCAGGTAATGAGAAAGCGACGTAAACGCGAGGTGCAATCGGCCTGCTTGCTGAACTACGTCCCGGACTGGAGATCTGCCTGTCCAGCCGGGAACGCCAGGCCGCCAGTACGACTGACTGGCGATAGCTGCCGTCGATAGCCGGCACACCTGCGCGTCCCATTTCGTCTCGGCCAAGTAAAACGTAATGAAGATTCTCATCACCGGTGCCTCGGGATTTATCGGACGGGCGGCCGTTGAACGCTTTGGCCACGATGAACGATACCAGGTGGTCGCGGCTAGCCGACGGAAGCAGGAGAATCCTGTTGCCGGGGTGACGTATGTCGAAACCGGTGACATCGACCAGGCGACCGCCTGGGCGGAGACGTTAAACGGCATCGAGCTGGTTATTCACACGGCTGCACACGTACATGTGAGGGGCAAGGAAGATGCCGAGGCCAGGTTTCAGGCAGTCAATGTCGGGGGTACGCTCAACCTGGCCCGGCAGGCACTGGGCGCCGGCGTCAAACGTTTTCTTTTCCTGAGCTCGATCAAGGTAAACGGCGAGTCTACGGCACCCGGAAGGCCCTTTTTGCCCGACGACGTGCCGGCCCCCGCCGATGCATACGGCAGATCGAAACATGAGGCGGAGATCGGGCTGAAGGAGCTGTCGCAAGACAGCGACATGGCATGGGTCGTGATTCGCCCGCCGCTTGTTTACGGACCCGGTGTAAAGGCCAACTTTCTTGCGCTGATGCGCTGGATTTATAATGGTTGGCCTGTCCCGCTCGGTTCTGCAAAAAACAGGCGCAGCCTGGTCGCCATCGACAACCTGATCGACTTGATCGCTACTTGCGCCGTAAATCCCGCGGCCGCGAATGAGGTCTTTACAGTGTCCGACGACGATGATGTATCCACCAGCGAACTGGTGCGCCGTATTGGCGTCGCGTTACACAAGCCGGCGAAGATCGCGCCGGTTCCGGGTGCGCTCATGCGTGCCGGCGCCGCATTATTGGGTAAGCACCGTGCGGTGGAGCCCCTGGTGAGTTCCCTCCAGGTAGACATCAGCAAGACGGGTCGTGTCCTCGGATGGTCGCCAGTGACTGACATGCAAACGGCACTGAACAAGACAGCCCGGCATTTCATGGAAGCCATGCGCTGATGAGCTTCCCCTGGCTCGTCGCGACGGCGATTTTCGTTTCTTTCGGCTTTACGTGGCTTATGAGACGGTATGCGCTGGCACGCCAGGTTGTCGACGTGCCGAACGAACGGAGTTCGCACGACTTCGCTACTCCCCGCGGCGGCGGATTCGCGATAGTGCTGACGTTCATCAGTATGGTGGCGGCATTGAGCCTGCTCGGCGGCGTGCGGCCGCCATTGTTATGGGCGATCTGCGGAGGCGGAGGCCTGGTGGCCCTGGTAGGCTTTGTCGATGATCATCGGCATGTAGCGGCGTCACTTCGCCTGCTGGTCCATTTCCTGGCAGCAGCGTCTGCCGTGGCGCTGCTCTACGTACCGGCGAGTGAGTCTGCCGGGGTGGCCGGAACACAATGGGGATTGCTGATTGTCGCGGTCCTGTCCGTGGTCTGGCTGATCAATCTCTACAACTTCATGGATGGCATTGACGGTATCGCAAGCATTGAAGCGATTACCGTCAGTGTCGGCGGCGCGCTGGTGTTCTACATAGCCGAGCCTTCCGGCCACCTCTGGATGTCCGCCATGCTGCTGGCCGCATCAGTCGCCGGTTTTCTTTGCTGGAATTACCCGCCCGCACGAATCTTCATGGGCGATTCCGGCAGCGGCTTTTTGGGTTTCGTCGTCGCGATCTTCTGCTTCGAGGCGGCCTTACTGGGTGCCCATGCCTTCTGGGCATGGATGATACTGCTCGGCGTCTTCATCACCGATTCCGGGGTCACGCTCGCGCACAGGCTGCTGCGGGGGGAGCGCTTGCACGAGGCTCATTGCAGCCATGCCTATCAACATGCGGCTCGCATTCATCGCAGTCACGCCCGCGTGAGCATGGCCGTTGGAGCGGTGAATATGCTGTGGCTATTGCCTGTCGCGGTGCTGGTTGCATTGTCCGTTTTACAGTGGCAGCTGGGATTGGCCATCGGTTACGGACCGCTGCTTTGGCTGGCCTGGAAGTACAAATCCGGTTCACGTGATTTCCACGGTGACCGACCAAGGCCCGGAAATTTCAGCAAAAGTTGACGCAGGCCATTCAGAATATGGTAAATTCCGCCCGGCCCCCAGAAGGCGCACCATGTGGAACGTCGCGCCCTGGCAGAAACTATAATCAATTTGGCATCAGTTAAGGGAGTTTGAATGGCACAGGTACGGCCAAATCGCATTCAGGAGTTTCGAGATCTTGTCCTGAACCTGCCGCGGGTCCACAAGCAAAGCGCGATGATCCTGTCAGATATCGTCGGCGTCTGCACCTGTGTCTGGGGAGCCGCCTGGCTGGCGACCGGTACCGCTGCACTGGCGGCGACGGACATGATCCTCCTGACCGTGGTCACTGTCGTGGTGACGATCCCCATTGCCTGGCACGAAGGTTTGTACCGCTCCATTATCCGCTACATGGGTGCCGACCTCTTCGTCGCCGGCACCAAGACCACGCTTGCCATTACGCTTCTCGTGGGCTTCCTTGTCTACGCGGGGGAGCTCGTGGCGGCACCGTTTCGCTGGTCGATCATCTTCTGCGCGCTCGCGCTCATCTGCCTGGTCGGTTGCCGCTTTTCCGCCCGGGTGTTTTTGAACCGGCGAAACCTCGATCGCGAACCCGTCATCATCTACGGCGCGGGCGAGGGTGGGGCGCGCCTCGCCGGTTCGCTCAGGGGCGGTGCCGATTTCCTCCCCGTGGCGATCGTCGACGATAACCTCCTGCTGCATGGCAAGCGTGTCAACGGCATCGAAGTGTATTCGCCCATGCACATCGAGAAGCTGATCGAGAGCACGGGCGCCACGCGGGTGCTGCTCGCGATGCCCAGTGCTTCCCGGCGCACGCGCCGCATGATCCTCGAACGCCTGTCGGATTTCCCCGTGCACGTGCAGACAATCCCCGAGATCAGCGATCTCGTAACGGGTAAAGCGCGGGTCGACGATATTCGCGACGTTGACGTCGAAGACCTTCTCGGCCGCGATTCGGTACCGCCCGATCCAAAGCTCCTGCGTGCCTCGATCTCCGGCAAGACGGTGATGGTCACCGGCGCCGGCGGTTCCATCGGCTCGGAGCTCTGCCGCCAGATCGTCCAGCTCCATCCGAAAACCCTGGTTCTCTACGAGCTCTCGGAAATCGCGCTCTACAACATCGACAAGGAGCTGCGCGGGCTCACCGAGTCACTCGAAATCGACTGCGAGATCATCGCGCTCATCGGCTCGGTGCACCACATCGACCGGGCCCGCGAAGTGCTCGAGGTGTACCAGATCAACACCGTCTACCACGCGGCTGCCTACAAGCATGTACCCCTCGTGGAACACAACCTGCTCGAAGGCGTGCACAACAACGTGTTCGGCACGCTGCACATGGCCAAGGCCGCGATCGAGGCGGGGGTCGATACTTTCGTTCTCATCTCCACGGACAAGGCCGTCAGCCCCACCAGCGTCATGGGCGCGACGAAGCGCTTCGCGGAGCTCATCCTGCAGGGGCTGCAGGACGAGCATCCGTCGGTCAGGTTCAGCATGGTGCGGTTCGGTAACGTGCTGGCGTCCTCCGGGTCGGTCGTGCCGCTGTTCCGGGAGCAGATCCGCAAGGGTGGGCCCGTTACCGTCACGCACCGCGAGATCATCCGCTACTTCATGACGATTCCCGAGGCCGCACAGCTCGTCATCCAGGCCGGCGCCATGGCCGAGGGCGGCGACGTGTTCGTGCTCGACATGGGCCAGCCCGTTCGTATCCGCGACCTGGCGCGCCGGATGATCAACCTGATGGGCCTTACCGTTCGCGACGAGACCAACCCGGACGGCGACATCGCCATCAAATACACGGGGTTACGGCCGGCCGAAAAGCTGTTCGAGGAATTGCTGATCGGCACCGACGTCTCCGGCACCAGCCATCCGCGGATCATGCGCGCGAACGAGGATTACATGCCCTATGACGAGCTGCTGCCGTTGATCGAGGAACTGCGCATTTCGTCCACGCATCTCGACCGGTACCAGGCGCGGGAGGTATTGAAGCGTGCGGTGGGCGGGTACGAGCCGCTGAACGGCATCGACGACCTTGTCTGGGCGAGGGTGCACGGGCAAGGTCACGACGCGGGCGACGACAAGGTCATCGATATCACCGTGCGGCGGGGGTAGGAGCGCGCACTGCGCGCGAGCTACACGACCAGGAAAGTCACACACTGGACGCGACGGCCGCGCCCGCCAGGCGGGGGATCGCGCGCAATGCGCGCCTACAGGCGGGATTTCAGGGATTGGACGGCCCGCTCGGCGGTGTGGCCGTCCCAGAGGGCGGGAACGGAGCCTTTTTTCCAGTCGCCGCTCAGTACCCGGGCGACGCTCTCCGCCAGCTCGCCGGCGCCTACCAGCTCGTTGGTGCCTTGCGTCACCGTCACGGGCCGCTCCGTGTTCTCGCGCATCGTCAGGCACGGAATGCCGAGGTAGGTGGTTTCTTCCTGCAGGCCGCCAGAATCCGTAATCGCGAGCTTCGCGCCTGTCATAACGTTCATGAAGTCGATGTAGGGCAAAGGCTCCAGCAAATCCACGTTGGCGAGCGTCGCCAGCCGGTCGGACAAGCCGAAGCGCTTCAGGTTCTTCATCGTACGCGGATGCGAAACAAAAACGAGCCTGAGATCGCCCGCGATCTTTTCCAGTGCGTCGACGATAGCCGCCAGCGTCTCCGCGCGATCCACGTTTGACGGCCGGTGGAGGGTGAGCAGTGCATACTCCCCGCCGTCCAACCCCAGGCGCTCGCGGGAATCCGACGCCTCGATCTTTTTCCGCAACAGCTCGAACGAATCGATCATGATGTTGCCGATCAGCTCGACCTTGGCTTCCGCGACACCCTCCCGCAGCAGGTTCTCGTTCGCGTCGGGCGAGGGCGTCCACAGCACGTCCGCGATAGCGTCCGTGACCAGGCGATTGATCTCTTCCGGCATTCGCCGGTCGCCGCTGCGGAGTCCGGCTTCCAGGTGCACGACCGGGATCCAGAGCTTCGTACCGACCATCGCGCATGCGGCCGTCGAGTTCACGTCTCCCACGACCACGATCCAGTCGGGACGGGCGGCGACGCACACCTTTTCGTAAGCGATCATGACGCCGCCTGTCTGCTCCGCGTGCGAGCCGCTGCCGATGCCCAGGTGGTGCGCGGGGGCAGGCAGGCCGAGGTCGCGGAAAAAATCGTCCGACATGTTGGCGTCGTAGTGCTGGCCCGTATGGACGATCATGGGTTCGCACCAGTCGGTCGCGCGCAACGCATGGTAGAGCGGCGCGACCTTCATGAAATTCGGCCGGGCGGCGGCGATGAGGTGTACGGTCGTTTTGCTCATGTTTGCTTCTGCCTACGGGGCACGGCGCGGGAGATTACAGGCATCCCCGGGGGGAATCCAGAACGCGCGCACAATCTGTATAATCGGCGTGCCAGCCCACCCAAGAACGAATTCCCGGGAAGCAAAATATGCGTTTGACGATCTTTGGCTCCGGCTACGTGGGCCTCGTGACCGGCGCTTGCATGGCCGAGATGGGCAACCACGTCGTATGCGTCGATATCAACGAGGAGCGTATCAACCGCCTCAACGCGGGCGAGGTACCGATCTACGAGCCCGGTCTCGATGCTTACCTCCGCCGGAATCGCGAAGCCGGCCGGCTCGAGTTCACCACCGATGCCGCCAAGGGGGTCGGCCACGGTCTTTTCCAGTTCATTGCCGTCGGTACCCCGCCCGACGAGGACGGGTCCGCCGACCTCCAGCACGTTCTCGCTGTCGCCCGCTCGATCGGGCAGCACATGGAGGACTACCGCATCATCGTCGACAAGTCGACGGTGCCCGTCGGCACCGCCGACCAGGTACGCGCCATGGTGCAGTCCGTGCTCGCGGAGCGGGGGGTGCCGCACGAGTTCGACGTGGTTTCCAATCCCGAATTTCTGAAAGAAGGCGCCGCAATCGGCGACTTCATGAAGCCCGATCGCATCATCGTCGGCACCGACAACCCGCGCACCACGGAGCTCTTGCGCGCGCTCTACGAGCCGTTCAACCGCAGCCACGATCGCTTCATCAGCATGGACGTACGCTCGGCGGAGCTTACCAAGTACGCGGCGAACGCAATGCTCGCGACCAAGATCAGCTTCATGAACGAGCTTGCGAACATTGCGGAGCGCTGCGGCGCCGATATCGAGCACGTGCGCGTCGGCATCGGCGCCGACCCGCGCATCGGCTATCACTTCATTTACCCGGGCGTCGGCTACGGCGGATCCTGCTTCCCGAAGGACGTGCGCGCACTGTGCCGGTCCGCGTTCGCCAACGGCTACGAGGCGGAGCTGCTGAACTCGGTCGAGGCCGTGAACAACCGCCAGAAGGAGCGGCTGTTCCAGCGTATTCACGCGCACTACAACGGCTCGCTGGAGGGCAAGACCATCGCGCTGTGGGGGCTTTCCTTCAAGCCCAAGACCGACGATATGCGCGACGCGCCCAGCCGGAACCTCATGGAAGCCCTCTGGAAAGCCGGTGCCTCCGTGCGTGCCTACGATCCGGAAGCGATGGACGAGACGCGGCGGCTTTATCCCGACGGCAACGGGCTCACGCTCTGCGAGACCGCCCTGCAGGCGGTCACCGGCGCGCATTCGCTGGTGATCGTCACCGAGTGGCAGGAATTCCGCAGCCCGGATTTCCAGGCGCTGAAGGAGCAGTTGCTGGACGGAGTGATCTTCGACGGCCGGAATCTCTACGACCCGCGGCTGATCGAGTCCCTGGGGATCGCGTACTACGGCGTAGGCCGCGGCAGGTCGGTGCAGCGGCCCCTGTAACCCGGAAGACCTACCGCGCCCCCGCTATCACGCGCGACGCCGCCCCTGCGTAGGAGCCCGCCATGCGGGCGACCGCTACGCCGTAGGAGCCCGCCATGCGGGCGACCGCTACGCCGTAGGAGCCCGCCATGCGGGCGACCGGTAAGCGGCAAGCCGATAGGATAGCCCCCGGGGTGCTCCCCGGGCCGTTCGATTGTTCAAGCCTGCCACTTGGTCTAGAGTCCAAAGCTATGACGGCGATCCAACCTGTGATTCTTTCGGGCGGTTCCGGCACCCGTCTCTGGCCCGCGTCCCGATCGATGTACCCGAAGCAGCTCCTGCCGCTCACCGGCGAGCGGACAATGCTGCAGGAAACCGCGCAGAGGCTCGCCGGCAAGGCGAACGTAACCGCCGGCACGCTCGTGGTCTGCAACGAAGCGCACCGTTTCCTGGTCGCCGGGCAGCTCCGGGAGATAGGGGTGCCGGCGACGATCGTGCTCGAGCCGGAAGGCCGGAATACCGCTCCGGCGGCCGCGCTCGCGGCCCTGGTCGCGGAGCAGGGGGCTCGGGGCAACGACGGCCCGGAGTCACCGCTGTTACTCATCATGCCGGCCGACCACGTCATCGAGGACAATGACGCCTTTGTCGCCGCCCTGGCGGCCGGCGAGGCTGCCGCCGCGGCCGGGCGGCTCGTCACCTTCGGCATCGTGCCGACCTGCGCGCACACCGGCTACGGCTACATCGAAGCCGACGTGCAGGAGGGGAAGGCGGCGCCGATCGCATCCTTCGTGGAAAAGCCGGACGAGCAGACGGCGGCCAGGCTGCTCGAAACCAATCGCTTCTTCTGGAACAGCGGTATCTTCCTCTTCCGGGCCGACACCTACCTGGATGAGCTCGCTGCGTTTGCACCGGCGATCGTCGAAGCCTGCCGGAAAAGCATCGAAGGCGCCGCCGCCGGCGACGATTTCCTGCGACCCGATCCGGACGCGTTCCGTTCCAGCCCCGCCGACTCGATCGACTACGCCGTCATGGAGAAAACCGGGCGTGCGGCTATGGTGCCGCTCACGGCCGGCTGGAGCGACGTCGGGTCCTGGAGTGCGCTGCATGACGTCAGCCCGCGGGACGCGGACGGCAACAGCGTGATCGGCGACGTCATCCTGCACGATTGCCGGGAGAGCTATCTTCGCGGCCGGAGCAGGCTTGTCGCGGCCGTCGGGCTGGAAAACGTGGTGGTAGTCGAAGACAAGGACGCTGTGCTGGTCGTGAGCAAGGATCACGCCCAGGACGTGAAGCAGCTCGTCGACGAGCTGAAGCGCCAGGGCCGCGAAGAAGCGAAGCTGCACCGCCAGGTGTTCCGGCCGTGGGGTAGCTACGATTCCATCGACAGTGCCGAGGGTTTCCAGGTGAAGCGCCTGATCGTGAACCCGGGAGCCGTGCTTTCGCTGCAGAAGCACGCGCACCGCGCCGAGCATTGGGTGGTCGTGCGCGGCAAGGCACGCATCACGCGGGACGACGAGGAGTTCGACCTCGGCGTGAACGAAGCGACCTACATCCCGGTCGGCACGGTCCACCGTATCGCGAATCCCTTCGAGGAACCCGTGCACATCATCGAGGTCCAGTGCGGCGACTACCTCGGCGAGGACGACATCGTGCGGCTCGAGGACAAGTACGGGCGGCAGGGAACGAGTACTTAGGAGGGCGTATCGCGCGCGGTACTCACCAACATCGGCCATCGCTTCGCCCGTGGCCGGGGCTTCGCGCGCTGTGCGCGCTCCTGCAGGGCTGTTTCTGCCATAATCCCGGGGCATCGGTTTCAGCTTGCGCGATCCAGGACCGTTCCGCCCATGCCAGTGAATATTGAATGTTTCAAGGCCTACGACATCCGTGGGCAGATTCCGAACGAGCTCAACGTCGATATTGCCTATCGCATCGGCAATGCGGCGGCTGAATACCTGGACGCCAAGACGATCGTCCTTGGGCGCGATATCCGCCTGACCAGCACGGAGTTCGCGGACGCGGTGTCCGCCGGGGTGCGCGAAGCGGGCGCCGACGTGCTCGACATCGGGCTCGGCGGCACCGAGATGGTGTACTTCGCCACCGGTGAGCTGCAGGCCGACGGCGGCATCATGGTGACCGCCAGCCACAACCCCGCCGACTACAACGGCCTCAAGCTCGTGCGCCGGGAGGCGCGGCCGATCAGCGGCGACACGGGCTTGAAGGAGATCCGCGAGCTGGCGCAGGGCGACCGGCGGCGGGCGGCGGCGGTGGCCGGTGAGCGCAAGACGATCGATATCAATGACCGCTACATCGACCGGCTTTTGTCTTTCATCGACGTCCCGAGCCTGTCGAAGCTCAGGATCGTCGCGAATGCCGGCAACGGCGGCGCCGGCCTGACACTCGACAGGCTGGAGCCGCACCTGCCGTTCGAATTCGTCAAGGTGTACCACGCGCCCGACGGGCATTTCCCGAACGGCGTGCCGAATCCGATGCTGGCCGGGAATCGCAAGCCGACGATCGACGCGATTGCGGAAAGCAAAGCCGATTTCGGGATTGCGTGGGACGGGGATTTCGATCGCTGCTTTTTCTTCGACGAAAATGGCCGCTTCATCGAGGGCTATTACATCGTCGGCCTGCTCGCGCAATCGCAGCTCGAAGCCGCAGGAGCGCGCATGGCGCGCGATGCTGCGGTTGGCAATGGTGGCATCGCGCGTAATGCGCGCTCCTACGGCGACCGGCAGCCGACGACAAGCGACGGGCAGCCGGCGGCCGGGGGCGGGCAGCAGGCGACCAGTGACGGGCGGCCGGCGATCGTGTACGACCCGCGGCTCACCTGGAACACGATCGAGATCGCGGAGGAGTTCGGTGGTCGGCCCGTGCAGAGCAAATCGGGTCACTCGTTCATGAAGGAAGTCATGCGCCGCGAGGATGCGCTCTACGGCGGCGAGATGAGCGCGCATCATTACTTCCGCGATTTCTATTACGCCGACAGCGGCATGCTGCCGTGGCTGCTGGTCGCGCAGCTCGTCTCGACGCGCGGCGCCAAGCTTTCGGAGCTGGTGGACGACCGGATGGAGAAGTTCCCGGCGAGCGGCGAGATCAACCGCAAGGTGGCGGATTCGGAGCACGCCATCCGGACGATCCGCGACCGCTACGCGCCGGACGCGAATTCCATCGACGAGACCGACGGCGTGAGCCTCGAATTCGACGAGTGGCGCTTCAACCTGCGCGCCTCGAACACCGAGCCCGTGATTCGGCTGAATGTCGAAAGCCGCGGCAACAAGGAACTGATGCAGGAAAAAGTGCGGGAGATCCTGGCGCTGCTGGACGAGATGGCCCCGTAGGAGCGCGCACCGCGCGCGATACCACGGCGGTCGCGGTAGCACACAGGCCGCTGGAGTACCCGCTACCGCCGTGGCATCGCGCGCGATGCGCGCTCCTGCAGGGCTTGCGCTGACCGGTTATGCAAACGAACGAAATAGCCGCCATCGGCTACGCGATCGCGATGATCCTCTTCGCGATCCTGACGGCGTTGCTGCTCAGCCGCTGGAAGAACAGCCCCCAGTCGCCACTGATCGCGATCGCGTCGGGTGCGGCCGTTCTTTGGGGAGCGGTGCTTGCGTTGCAGAGCCTCGGTTATATCGGCGCGACCCTCACCACGGTGCTGGTCGAGATCCTGCGCTACATTGCCTGGCTCATCGCGCTCCTCGCCACCCTGCGCGCGATCGATCCTTCCCGGCTCGCCGAACGCGTCGCCTCGCGCTACGGCATTATCGTCCTGGCCTGCGCCGCACTGCCGTTCGGCTGGTACGTCGTGCGCTCGGACGATCCGATGCCGCTGGTTGCCATGGTCGGCTGCGGCTTCCTGCTCTGCATCCTGATTCTCTCCGCCGTCGAGCAGATCTGGCGCAACTCGCCCGTCGATGCGCGCTCGGGGATCGGCTATTTCTGCGTAGCGGTCGCCGGAATGTTCGTTTTCGACCTCATCCCCTTTGTTCTCGTGATCGCGGGCGCTACCAGCGAACGCGAGTACTGGGCAGCGCGCGGCTTCGTGAACGGCATGTTCGTGGCTCCGCTCGCGGTCGGTATCTGGCGCACCTTCCACCTGTCCTTCGAGGTGCAGTTTCCGCGCCGGATCGTGTTCTATTCCTTTGCGCTCGCCGCCATCGGCATCTACGTCGTGCTGACGGTGATGGGGCATTACTACGTCACCACGTACGGCGGTTCGTGGAGCGAGGTCGCGGGCGTCGTTTTCATCGTGGCGGCGGTTGCGCTGGTGTCGGTCCTGACCGTGTCGGCGTCGACGCGCGCGCGGGTGCGCGTGTTCCTGATGAAAACGTTCTTCCAGTACAAGTACGACTACCGGCGGGAATGGCTGCGTTTCATCAGTACGCTGACCGAGTCCGGGCTCGATAACGTGCCGGCGACCTCGATCCGGGCGGTCGCGCAGATCGTCAACAGCCCCGGGGGTATCGTGTGGGTACGAGAGGGCGACGGTGAGCCGTACCTGCCGGTCGCCTCATGGCGCAGCGAGGTCCCGACGGTGTCGCCGATCGACGAGAACTCGAGCCTGGTGAGCTTCCTGCAGGATCGGCAATGGACGATCGACATCGAGGAGATGGCGCGCGAGCCCATGCGCTACGACGGGTTGCAGCTCGAGCCGTGGCTGGCGGCGGCCCGCGACTGGTGGCTGATCGTGCCGCTTTTGCTCGGGGACACGCTGTCCGGCTTCATCCTGCTGCGTAAGCCTGCCGTCGTGCCGGCGCTCAACTTCGAAGACCACGACCTGCTGCGGACCGTCGGCCGGCATGTGGCCACGCACATCAGCCAGGCGGAGGCCGATCGGCGATTGGCGGAAACCCGGCAATTCGGCACCTATAACCGGCTGACGGCTTTTTTGATGCACGACCTCAGCAACCTGGTCGCACAGCAGTCGCTGGTGGTGAGGAACGCGGAGCGCTTCCGCCAGAATCCGAAGTTCGTCGACGACGCGATCTCGACTATCGCGCACTCGGTTACCCGCATGAAGCGCCTGATGGAGCAGCTCGCAAGCCGCTCCAAGGAGCCGGTGCGGGAACCGGTGGACCTCGGGGAGGCGCTGCGGCAGGCGGTCGAACGCAGCAACCAGCGGCAACCGGTGCCGGAACTGCGGGTCGCGGACGGCTCGATAACGGTGAGCGCCGACCCGGACCGGCTTACCAACGTTTTCGAGCATCTCGTGCGCAACGCCCAGGATGCGACCGGCAGCGGCGGCAGGATAACGGTGGCGCTGGAGCCCGAGGACGGCGTCGCGCACGTGACGATCGCCGACACCGGCTGCGGGATGAGCGCGGAATTCATCCGTGAGCGCCTGTTCCGCCCCTTTGACAGCACCAAGGGATCCGAAGCCATGGGCATCGGCGCCTACCAGGCCCGCGAATACGTCCGCACCCTGGGCGGGCAGCTCGAGATCGGTTCGGAGCCGGGCGTCGGCACGACCTTTTCGATACGGCTTCCCATCGAGCGCTGACTCGGGCGAGAAGCCCCGCCCCCGGTTGCAGGAGCGCGCAGCGCGCGCGAATACCCACGGCAGGGCCGGTATGCCTCACACCCCCATCCGTGACGGGCACCTCGGGAATCCGGCCGCGATTGCGTTAGCATTGACGCCCCACGCCGCTGGCTGCTCCTGCAGCCGCGGGCGACAGGCAGCGCGGGATGAACCGGTGATCTCAAGCGATACGATCCTGATCCTCAGCCAGGACTACGAGGTTTTCTTTCACAAGAGCGGAACGCTCGAAAGGTGCCTGTTCGAGCCCTGCGAGGCATTGCTCAGGAGCGCCCGGCGGCACGGCTATCGCATAACGTTCTACATCGATGCCGGCATGCTCTGGCGGATGCGGCAGCTCGCGCCGACCTGCCCGCGGCTGTCCGCCGATCTCGATCGCGTCCGCCGCCATATTCGCGGGATCGCGGACGCGGGCCACGACATCGGCCTGCACATCCACCCGCACTGGGAGGATACAGAGGTCGTGGAAGGCCGATGGAGGTTCGCGGACACGCGCTACCGCCTCGAGCAGTTCACCGCGGACGAGGCGGCCGACATCGTGCGGCGCTACGCCGGGCTCCTCGGTGAGACCTGCGGTACGGCGCCCACGTCATACCGGGCGGGCGGTTTCTGTGTCGAGCCGTTTTCATCCATTGCCGGCCCGTTGCTGCAATGCGGTATCGACGTCGACAGCAGCGTGGTGCCGGGCGCTTCGTTGAGGGACGACGAGAAAGGCTTCGACTTCCGGCGAGCCCCGCGCCGGGAATGGTGGCGTTTCGAAGATTCGCCCCTGGCGCCGAACGACACCGGCCGGTTCCTGGAAATCCCGGTGACGCCGCAGAAACTGCCCTTGGGCTACTACTGGGACCGGGTCCGCGACCGGCTCACCGGCCGGCAGGACGGGGTCTTCGGCGACGGTGCCGGCAAGCGCATCGGCAAACCGGAAATTTTGCGCCGGCTGCTCGGTGCGAGCCGGGTCGCGGAGCTGTCGGTCGACCATCCAAAAGCGGCCGGGCTCGCACGCCTGCCTCGCCGCGACCCGCCCATGCGCCTGTGCCACGTCATGGGGCATCCGAAGAACCTGTCGATGAAGTCGTTGTCAGTGCTGGAAAATATGGTCGAGAGCCGGGGCCTCGGGCGATTCGAGAGTATCGCGTCGGCCGCGCGGCTCATTCGCGCCGGGGATCTGGGCTGAGGTCCCCGCGACCGCCGCCGGGAAGGAGGCTTATCACGTGTTGGAGTTTGCGCTGCATCACAGTTCCAGGTTGTCGATCAGTTCCGGGCAAAGTGCTCATTTTCCGACTAGAATACAGCTCGCCAAGAAAGAACGCCGTGCAATCGGCAAGCGCGGTCGCAGGCTATGAGAGCAGGATGCACTGCCCCGGCGGTCCGCGACAGGCGGTTATGCGCGCCGGCAATTCAACCATTGAAAGGCTTCGTTGCGTGAGGGATCGTGCAGGGGATGGGATCAGCTTTGGGTAAACATTGGAGAGCGCTGCTGCTGCTGCCGGTGCTTGGCGCAGCAGGATGCGCCAGCAGTGGCGATACCGTACGGGCGACCGACTGCCCCGAGCCCCCGACAGCAGAATCCGACTACGTCATCGGTGCGGGCGATACGCTGCAAATCGTCGTTTGGCGGAACGCGGAGCTGTCGACCTCCATTCCCGTCCGGCCGGACGGCAGGATCTCCACTCCGCTCATCGACGACATGCAGGCCTCGGGAAAGACCCCGACCCAGCTCGCCGACGACATGGAGAAGGTGCTGGGAGAGTACCTGCGCACGCCCGAAGTCAGCGTCATCGTGACCGGACAGGGAGCGGCAAACCAGATCCAGGTCATCGGCGAAGTCGTGAATGCGCAATCCATTTCGTACCGCTATGGGCTTAACGTGCTCGACGTCATCGTCACCGTCGGCGGGTTGACCGAGTTCGCAGCCGGCAATCGCACGGATCTGGTGCGGACGGTGAACGGGCAGCAGGTCCGCTGCCGTGTGCACGTGGCCGATCTCCTGCAGGGGGATGTCTCCCAAAACATCAATATGTACGCCGGCGACGTGCTGGTGGTGCCGGAGACCCGATTCTGATGCATGAACTACTGCACATCCTGCGCAACGAAATAAAAGGCGCCTGGCGCTTCCGCTGGCTGGCGTTGGCAGTGGCCTGGGGCATATGCGCCGTCGGCTGGCTGGTGGTGTACTCGATGCCGAACATCTACGAGGCCCACGCGCAGGTCTACGTGGATGCGCAGTCACGGCTTGCCGAGGTGATGGGGCAGGTCGGGGTATCGCCGGGTGTCGGTGCCCGCGTCTTCGTCGTGCGCCAGGCCATGCTCGCCTTGCCGCAGCTGCAGCGCGTGGCAGAGGAAACCGGGCTGGATAAGCGGGCGCAGAACCCCGAGGAATCGGCCGCGCTGTATACCGCGCTCAGGGAAAAAATCCAGATCGACAGTGGCCGGTCGAGCCAGTCGAGCAATCTCTACACGATCACCTTCGAGGACCACGATCCGCAGATGGCGCTTGCCGTCGTCAAAACGCTGCTCAATTCGTTCGTGGAGGACGTCCTCAAGCTGAAGGAGCGCGGTACGGAGCAGGTGGACAATTACCTCGAGCACCAGCTTTCCTACTATGAGAACCAGCTCGCAACGGCCGAGCGCCGCCTCGCGGACTTCAAGAAGAAGAACGTGGGCCTGCTGCCCGGCGAGAGCGGCGGTGTGTTCGAGCGGCTGCAGGCCGAGCTGGGGAAGCTGAACCAGGTCGAAAGTGACCTGCAGATCGAGATCGATCGCCGCAGCGAGTTGCGCCGTCAGCTGCAGTCGGAAAAACCGTACCTGCCGCAGGCCGAGGACGGTGCGGCCGGTCCCGTGGTGCCCGGCAACACGACGGCCGCCCGCATCAAGGAACTCGAGAACCAGCGCGCGAACCTGCTGCTGACGTTTACCGAGCAGCATCCGGACGTCGTCGCCGTCACAGAGCAGCTCGAGCAGCTCTATGCCCAGCAGCAGGCGCAGCTGGCGGCAATGGCGCAAATCAGCGGCGGGATGGAAGGCGTAGCGAACTCGACCAATCCCGTCTACCAGACGGCACAGATCGCATTGAACGAATCCAGCGTGAAGATCGTCACGCTGGAGAGCCAGATCCAGCAGCACAGGGCCGCGGTGGAACGGCTGCGCGAGCAGATCAACACTATCCCGGAGGTCGAGGCGCAGCTCGCCGCGCTCAATCGCGACTACGACCAGTACCGCGCGCTGTACAGCGAGATCCTGCTCCAGAAGGAGCGGGAACGCATGGGCAAGGTCGACGAAGAGAGCGACGTGGTCATTTTCAACGTGACGGCCCCTCCCACCGTGAGCGCCGAGCCGGTCGGCCCGAAGCGCACCCTGTTGCTGTTCGGTGTCCTGATATTCGGCCTCGGCAGCGCCGGCGGGCTCGCGGTCGTGCTGAACCGGGCGCAGCCGGTTTTCCACGACGTCGAGACCCTGCGCCAGTTCCTCGGCAGGCCGGTGCTGGGCCAGGTCACTATGACGCTGCTGGGCGAGCGGCGCCGCGCGCGTCATGCCGACCTGCTGTCGTTCGCGGCCGCGACGGGTGCATTGATCATGCTTTTTGCCGGCGTCCTGCTGCTGCAGGAGCCGGGTGTGCGTTTGCTCCGCGACCTGCTCGGGCAGGCCGGCGCATGACAGGAGCTTTGGTAATCGCATGAGCCTCATCCAGGAAGCATTGCGCAAAGCGAAGGCGGCAAGGGACGAACAACTGGGTTCGGCGGAGTCGCTGGCCGCTACCACGCCAAATACCGTGCTCGGCCCGCATTCTTCCACCCACGGCGGCGCTACCGATGTGCGATCGATCCGGCGCCGGCTGGAGATCGACTGGCAGGCGCTGCGGGACGGCGGTTTGCTGGCGCCGGTCAGCGATGACCAACTGATCGCGCGCCAGATCCGCGATATCAAGCGCCCTTTGGTAGCGCAGGCCTTCGGCAGGCGTGCCGGGGCCGTGGCGGCCGGCAACCTGATCGTCGTGACAAGTGCCATCTCCGGCGAGGGCAAGACATTCATTGCCTGCAACCTCGCCCGCAGCATGGCGCAGGAGCGCGACCACACCGTGCTCCTGGTGGATGCGGACGTCGCCAAACCGCACACCAGCGAGATGTTCGGCCTGAAGGACGAACCGGGACTGCTCGACCTGCTGGAGCATGACGGCCTGGGACTCAACTCGGTCATCTTCGATACCGATTTGCCGGGCCTGTCCATTCTCCCCGCCGGAGAGCCGCGGGCGAATGCAACGGAGCTGTTCGCCAGCTCGCGTATGGACCGCCTGATGAAACAGCTCGGGACCGCGGACCCCAATCGCATCGTCCTGTTCGACTCGCCCCCGCTGATCCAGACCAGCGAATCGAAGGTGCTGGCCGAGATTGCCGGGCAGATCGTGTTCGTCGTGGGCGCCGAAAAGACGCCGAAAGCGGCCGTTGCGGAGGCCGTTATCACGCTGGGAGAGGAGAAGCCGGTCAATCTCGTGCTGAACAAATCGACCAGCGACGCCATAGTGCCGCGTTACGGCAGTGCCAGTCCCTATGGCGATTTTCAGTATTGATGCCGAGCGGTGGCGCGAAGCGGCGGCCGGCAGGGGAGAAGCGAAATCATGAAACGCCTCACTCCGAACAATGCGTGGAAGGCTTTGCTGCTGTGCGGCTGGTTGCCCGCAACCCTCCTGTTCGGTGCAACGGCCGCGGCGGTGGAAACGGAAGCAGCCTATTCACTGGGGGTCGGCTACAGCGATAACATCAATCGCGTACCGGAAGGCGCCGTGGACGAGACGATCGCGCACACCGGTATATTCCTGGCGCTGACCGAAAACACACGAAGGCTCGCGGCCGACGTACGCGGGACGCTCGATTATTACGAATACCTCGACAATACCTACGACGGCGAGCTCGTCGCGGCGGTGGATGCGCTGGTGAACGTCAATCTCATCGAGGACCGGCTTACCTGGTTCGTCCAGGAAAATTACGGTCGCGCCTTGTTCGATCCGTTCCTGCCGGCGCGGCCGGAGAACTGGGAGAACCTGAACTTCTTTACGACCGGGCCGGATATCTCGCTGCTGCGGCTGGGCCGCAACGAGTCCGGCATAGCACTTCGATACTCGCAAATGGATTATGAAACGAGGCCGTTCGACAACGATCGGCGCGGCGCGCGTTTCTGGCTCGGCCGCGAGGTTCGCCGTGATCACATGCTGTCACTCAACCTGGAAGTCGAAAAAATCGAATTCGACAACGGGATCACACCGGAGTACGAACGCCGGAGCGCCTATCTTCTTTATGAAGCGGAAGCGGGCCGTAATACCTTCTCCGTGGAGTCGGGATACACGGAACAGGAGATCCTGTCCGAGACCGCCGACGGCGTGCGTTTCAACGTGTCCTGGATTCGGCAGCTTTCGGTTCGCTCGCAATTCACATTGAACGTCGGGCGGCAGTTCGCCGACCAGGGCAGTGTGTTCCGGTACCAGCAGGATATTACGCGCGACATCGATTCCATCGGCGATTTTACGGAGAACGGCTCGCCGTTCCTTCTGCGCAACGTCGACGTCGGCTATAACTTTACCGGCGACCGGACGACGCTCGTCTTCAGGGTCGGTGCAAGTGAGCAGGAGTACGAGCTGCAGCGCGAGCTGGATCGGGAAGACATGTTTGTCGACCTTTACGGCCAGCGTGACCTGACACGCAGCCTCTTTGTCACCGGAGAGCTGCGGCTGTACCGGCGAGAGTTCGCCAACTTGAACCGCGATGACGATACGGTGCAGGTAACGGCCGGGGTTGGGCTGCGGCTGACGCCATCGATGTCGCTGGCACTCTACTACACGAACACGTCCCGCGATTCGAATGACACGCTCAACGAGTTCGATGAGAATCGGGGCGATTTGACGCTCACGTACACCCCTGCGTGGGCAAGATGATGTCGGCTGATCGATAGTAAAGAACGGCATCGCCCGGCCGCCTGCCGGGCAAAAGGTACAACCGGTGTTTCACGAAAAATCAGATTACTTTACTCGGCTGTTATTCGTGCTGGATTTCCTTATCAGCACGTTGTCGTTCCTCATTGTCCTGGAGTTGCACAATTCCCTGATTCCGGGGCATGACAGCGATCATGGCGCCCACCTGCGTTGCCTGCCGCTCATCCTCGCTATCTTCTCGGTACTGCGGCTGTGGTCCAACCAGAAGCCGTCGCTGAATCTGCTCTCGCCGGGTCAGCAAATCTGGATGCTGTTGCGCGAGCAGACGCTTCTGCTCATAATACTGATGAGCCTGATCTTCGTCCTGAAGCTCACTTTCGTCAGCCGTTTCGTGACCGTCGGCTATTTTCTCGCCAACTCGGCGATCCTCGTTTCGGCTCGGGCGTTCATCATCTGGTGGTACTTCGACCGGCGAAAGGAGAAGCTGCACAACTTCGTGCGGGTCCTCGTGGTGGGTTCCGGCCGACGAGCGCGTATGATGGCGGCGCGCCTGCAGGAAGAGCTCGAATGGGGCGTTTCGATCGTCGGCTTCCTGGATCCCGAAGGGCGTTGCGCCGGGCGGCGGAAAGACGACAGGATCCTCGGTGACGTGAGCGAAATATCGCGCGTCCTCGAGCAGAACGTCGTGGATGAGGTAATCGTCGCGGTCCCGCGGGCGATGGTTGGCGACGTGCAGGCAATTGTCGATGCATGCCGCGAAGAGGGCGTGAAGCTGCGATTCATGGCCGACCTGTACGATTTCGATGCCGGCAGGATTTATTACACGCTGGTGAAGGGCATTCCGCTTCTTACCTTCGAGCCGATCGCGCGATCGGAGAACGCGATGATCGCCAAGCGAATCTTCGATATCCTGGTGGTACTCGCATTTGTTCCCTTGATGGCCCCGCTGTTTGCCGCGATCGCCCTCGCGATCAAGCTCGACTCGCCCGGGCCGGTGTTCTTCACGCAGGAGCGAGTGGGGCTGCAGAAGCGGCGCTTCAGGATGTTCAAGTTCCGGAGCATGACGGCGGATGCTGAAGAGCGCATGGAGGAAGTCGAGCACCTCAACGAAGTGCAGGGGCCGAACTTCAAGATCCGGAACGATCCGCGGATTACCCGCATCGGCCGGTTTCTCCGCCGCTCCAGCCTCGATGAGCTCCCGCAGCTCATCAACGTCCTGTGCGGCCACATGAGTCTTGTCGGACCCCGACCCATGTCCGTCAGGGACGTCTCGCGCTTCGATCGCGGCATCCAGCGCAAGCGCTTCAGCGTGCGCCCGGGTTTGACATGCATCTGGCAGGTTTCCGGTCGCAGCAATCTCGATTTCGATCAATGGCTGAAGCTCGACCTGGATTACATCGACAACTCCTCCTTCTGGCTCGACCTCAAGATCCTTTTCTGGACCATACCGTCCGTCCTCAAAGGGAGCGGTGCCGTCTGATGTCCGCTGCCACTCCGCTCGAGAAGGATCTTCCGCCCCGGGGCGCCGCGCCGGCACCGCCGGCAGTTCAGCGGCTCTTCGGCGTCGATATCTGCGCGGAAACGATGAGCCAGGCCCTCGCGCGCGTGCATGACGCGATCCGCCGCCGTCGGCACCTCCACATTGGCGTAGTCAATGCAGCCAAGATCGTGAACATGCGGCGCGACCCGGAGCTGGGTGCGGCGGTCACGGAGTCCGACGTTATTTATGCGGACGGCATGTCGGTGGTGTGGGCGAGCCGGATCCTGAAGCGGCCGCTGCCGGAGCGGGTTGCCGGCATCGACCTGATGACCGCCATCCTCGAGCAGGGGCGCGAGGAGCACTACCGCGTGTATTGCCTCGGTGCGACGCAGGAAGTACTGGACAAGGTCTGCGGGATATTCGCGGCATGCTACCCGGGCGTCGTCATCGCCGGAAGCCAGCACGGATACTTCAGCGAGCACGAGGAGCATGCGGTTGCGGAGAGGATCAGGGACGCCCGCGCCGACGTCTTGTTTGTTGCGATGACGTCGCCCAAGAAGGAGCGCTTCATGGCCCGCTGGGCCGATACCATGGACGTGCCGGTCGTACACGGTGTGGGTGGGTCCTTCGACGTGGTGGCGGGTGTAGTGACGCGGGCGCCGGTCGCCTGGCAGCGGCTGGGACTCGAGTGGCTGTACCGGGTCAAGCAGGAACCGCGACGGCTGTGGAAGCGCTACCTCGTCACGAACTCGATTTTCCTCAGGATGGTGCTATCGGAAAAACTCAAGCGCGCCCCGCAAGCATGATCGTGCACCGGGACAGGTCGCAATGATCCGAACAACCCTTCTCTGGATGCTCATAGCCTTCCTGGCGGTTTACTCCTGGCGGGACTGGTACAAGGCGCTGTGCGGCCTGATCCTCCTGATGGCGGTAGTAGAGCACCCCGATTTCCCGAAGTCGGTCATGGGAGTGCAGGGCCTGAATCCCTGGAACATCCTCCTGCTGGTTATCGTGCTCGCCTGGGCGGCGACCCGCGGCCGCGAAGGTCTCAAATGGGACATGCCGAAGAACGTCCGGAACCTGCTCATCGTGTACTTCCTGATCATAGGCATTTCCTTTCTCCGGTTGGTATTCGACATGGGCCCGCTGTATGAAGAGGCGCGGATATTCAATACCCCGGAACCTTCGGTGCTGGAATATGTCAGCGAGCACATAATCAACTCGATGAAGTGGGTCGTTCCGGGCCTGCTGCTGTTCGACGGCTGCCGCTCCGAGCAGCGATTTCGGCTGGGCGTCTACTGCGTGCTTGCGGTCTACGTGCTGCTGGCCATACAGGTCATCCGGTGGATGCCGCTGTCGGCGCTGGCGAGCGGCAGTGACCTGGGAGACCGGGCGCTGAAGATTCTCGTGAACGAGATCGGTTATCACCGCGTGAACATGTCGATGCTCCTCGCCGGGGCAAGCTGGGCGATTTTCTGCGCTCGCGGGTTGCCGGAATCGCGGTTCCTGTTCAACATGGCGATCTTCTTTGCCGGCGTCGTGTTCTTCGGCATGGCGCTTACCGGCGGCCGCATGGGCTTTGCCACCTGGGTCGCGATAGCCATGTTCTTCGGGTTCTTCAAATGGAAGAAGGTCATCGTGCTTGCGCCCATTGCAATGGCGCTCATCATCGCTTTCGTGCCGGCCGTCAAGGAACGCATGCTGCAGGGCTTTACCGAAAATTCGATCGATACCAACGTCAACATCGAATCGCTGCAATACGCCGATGAGGACGGACCGCACATGTACACCGTCACGGCCGGTCGCACCTTCGCCTGGACATTCGTGCTGGAGAAAATTTACGAAGCGCCTCTCCTGGGCTATGGCATGGAAGCCATGAAGCGCACCGGACTCTCCACGTTCCTGTTCCTCGAATACGGTGAGTCGTTCCCGCATCCGCACAACGCGTACCTGCAATGGATTTTCGACAACGGGATCATCGGGTTCATTCCCGTATTCCTGTTTTATTTCTTCGTTGTGCGCATGTCTCTGCGGCTGTTCAGGGATGAAAGCGACAAGTTTGCGGTGGCGATCGGCGGGGTAACCCTGTCGCTCGTACTTGCACTGCTGGTCGCCTCCATGGGCAGCCAGACGTTCTACCCGCGGGAAGGAGCCGTCGGCATGTGGTGTGCAATCGGACTCGCGTTGCGCGTGTACGTGCAAAAGCAATATGCGCTGCGTGAAGCGGCAAAAGAGGTCAAAGGCCGTACGGGTGCCCGCAGTCCGGACGCGCCGGTAATGGCCATGGACTACTGGAAACTCAGGGACAATCGCATGCCTTTCCACCGTTACCGCTATGGATGAGCCGGTGCTTGTCTATATCCTGGCGGCAAGCCACTCTGGATCGACGCTTACGGCCATGCTGCTCAACGCCCACCCGGAGATCTGCACGGCGGGCGAGTTGAAGGCGTCAGGGCTCGGAAAAATCTCCGGC
This sequence comes from uncultured Woeseiaceae bacterium, assembly GCA_964607425.1. Lineage (GTDB taxonomy): Bacteria > Pseudomonadota > Gammaproteobacteria > Steroidobacterales > Woeseiaceae > IDS-8. The sequence goes on along the minus strand of CAZSKQ010000001.1, from coordinate 57,843 downwards.
TATCGCTGCTCCTGCCGGAGCCTGATCGGCGATTGCCCGTTTTGGCAGCAGATAGCCGCCGCCATGCAGTCGGCGGGACTGGAATACGACGTGCGTGACGCGCGGACGAGCCTGCGCGACGCGCCGGGGTTTGCCGCACGTTTGTTGCGGCCCCTGCATCGTTCCCCGGTGCTGGAGCGGGTCCGGGATGCGGCGCTGTGGTTCTCGCCCGGTTGGCGGCACTGGCTGCCGGCATGGGGCGCCCGCAACCAGGCGCTGGTGGAATCGATTGCCGGCGTCGCCGGCGCGAAGATGGTGGCAGACTCGTCGAAGATTGCCATTCGCCTCAAATACCTTCGCCGGAGCACGCGCCTGCGCATCAAGGTCATTCACCTCGTGCGCGATGGCAGGGCGGTGGCGCTCACCTACATGGATCCGTCCAACTTCGCGGATGCCACCAATCCTGCATTGCGCGGCGGGGGCAGCGGGACGCAACGGCACAGCCGTCTCGGCATGGGCGAGGCGGCGCTCGAGTGGCGGCGCAGCAATGAAGAAGCGTGCGAGGTCCTGAAGGAATTTGGCGAGAACGATAAAACCCGGATCCGGTACGAGGATCTTTGCGCGGATCCGTCCGGAACCATGAACGCGGTCTACCGGTTTCTCGGCCTCGAGGAAAGCGATGCGTTCAGGGACTTCAAATCGGCCGAGCACCACGTCGTGGGCAACGGGATGCGGCTCGACGATACCAGCGAGATCCGGCTCGACGATCGCTGGCGGCAAACGCTGACCGCACCCGAGTTGCGCGAGTTCGATCGCGTGGCCGGCAGGCTGAACCGGAGCTTCGGCTACGCATGAGCGCCTTGGACTCCCTGCATTGAGCGCCGAAGACCTGACCGGGCGCTCCAGGCTGGTACGCAATGTCGGTGCCAGCTACGCCAGCCATTTCGTGTTCGTCGCGTTCGGCTTCATCATGCCGCGCCTCATCGATGGGTACATCGGGCAGGCGGCGCTGGGTGTGTGGGACTTCGGATGGGCGTTCGTCAGTTACCTCAGCCTGGCGATGCTGGGCATCGGCTCTTCGGTCAACCGTTTCGTGGCAACCTACCGCGCGACCGGTGACGTCAACTCGCTCAACCGGATGATTTCGACCGTCATCGTGGTCCAGCTCGGAATCGCGGCGCTGGTTGCGGCGGCGGCCCTCATCCTCGCGTGGCTTATCCCGAACCTCCTCGAACACCGCCTCGGCGATTACGCGGGCACGGCGCGATGGATCATCGCGTGCCTGGGAGGTGCCCTGGCCATCGAGATGGCATTTGACGCCTGGCGGGGCGTTATCAGCGGCTGCCATCGCTGGGACTATTACAACGCCATCAACGCCGGCGGACACGCGGTCAGCTCGGCTCTTATGATTCTCGCACTGACCCTGGGAGGCGGGCTGCGCGAGATGGCGCTCGTCTATCTCTGCGCGACGGCAGGCATTGAAATACTGCGTTACGTGATCGCGCGGCGGGTATGCCCTGAGCTACGCGTCCGCTTCGCCTGGTCCAACAGGGAAGATGCGGAAATGGTCGTCAAGTTTGGCGTAAAAACCATTATGCTCGGGCTGCCGGCGATCATAACGTTCCAGACCGTCAACGTGTTCATCGTCGCCCACCTTGGCCCGGCAGCATTGGCCGTGATGGCACGGCCGATGGCTCTCGTACGCCACATCACGACGCTGACCTCCAAATTCGGTTACGTGCTGACGCCGACGGCCGGCTCGCTGCAAAGTCAGCAGAAAAAGACAGAGCTACGGGAATTCGCCCTGGAGAGCGCCCGCGTCGGCTGGATCATGGCTATCCCGCCGCTCACGTTCATGTTCGTTCTCGGTGACCTCGTAATCGGCATCTGGATGGGGCCGGACTATGCAAACTGGCTTGTTTGCGCCGTGCTGTCCGCCGGGGCGCTGTTGTCGACCTCGCAGCACGCGCTGCTGCGTATCATGATCGGGCTGGACGGGCATGGCATTATCGCGAAGAAGGCAATCTTCCGCGCGGCCGCGGTGCTCGGCGTCGGCATCACGTCGCTGTACGTTTTCGGCTGGACGCTGCCTCGGGCCGCCATGCTGATCGCCACCACGAGCACGCTCAGCTTGGGCCTCACGGTAATCATCGAGGGTGTCCGGTATATGAATCTCGGGGCTGACTACCTGCCCAGGGTGCTGTGGCCGGCGGTACGCCTGCTGACGGCGATCGGCGGCGCGCTTGCCGCGCTGCGGTTCGCCTCACCTTACGGGCCGCTCATCACGCTGGGTGCCGGCGCCGCGATCACCGGCGTATTGACCCTCATCCTGCAGCGCCGGGATGTGGCCCGTGTTCTCGTGGCCGTGCGTGCCTGATTCGCGGTGGACGCGGCCGGCAAACATCGAACCGCTGCCGTCGAGGTGCGGGACCTCCCTTGGCCGTACCGCGCGATGCTCGCCGTGTGCAGCGACCTCGACGAAACACCCGGCGCCGAAACCTACCTCGCCACCAGCCGCTACCTGAATACGAACAGCCGTACATCGTTCGGCACCGGCGTCAATCTAGAAGTCGGCAACACGATCTACTTTTACATGGACGCACCGCAGTTTTCCTATTGGAACACCACGGATGCCGTGCGCGAAGCGGTGCGCAACCTGATCGGCTCCGGGCACATCGACTGCATCCATTCTTTCGGGGATACGGCGAGCCGCCGCGAACAGGTGCAGGAAACGCTCGAACACCTGGACGCATTCGATTGCCGCCTTCGGGTCTGGATCGATCATGCGGTGGCGGTAACCAATTTCGGCGCCGATATCATGCAGGGGGAGGGCGATCTGCCCGGCAGCCCCGCCTACCACGCGGATCTGACTTTTGACTACGGCGTGCGCTACGTCTGGCGCGGACGCGTCAGCAGCATGCACGGGCAGGATGCTCCACCGAGTACCGGAGGCATCTGGCGGCCGGAGCAGCCTGGGGGCAGCCTGGTGACACTCGGCAAGGAGACCGCCAAGCGCGCGCTCGCCGCCTTTGGCGCCGGCAGGTACGTGATGCATGGCCGTAACAGGCTGCTGCGGGACGTAACGCTGCGGGACGGGCGGCACGCAACGGAGTTCCTGCGAAGCAACCCGCATCCTCTCGGCGTGTCGGCGGGTGACAACGCGGAGGGCCTCGCCGCGGCGCTCTCGGATGCTTTCCTGGACCGGCTCGTCGCGCGCCGGGCGAAGGCGATCGTCTATACGCATCTCGGCAAGCGGATCGATTCGCGCACCGGATTCCCGCCGGCTACACGCGCGGCGCTCGAGAAACTGAAGGAGCGCACGCACCAGGAGGAAATCCTGGTCGCGACAACGCGGCGCGTACTGGATTTTTCGCGCCTGTCGCAAACATTGTCCTTCACCACGCAGGACAGCGGTGAGGTACTGGACATTCTGCTCGACGACAGCGTCGGGGACCTGCCGCTCGACGGCCTGAGTTTCCAGGTGCCCCGGGAACGCGATGTCCGGCTTTTTTGCCGCGGGCGCGAAGTCCAGGCCCGGCGCTACGACGATCCGGCCGGCCGCCGTGCGGTCGTTTACCTGCCCTGGCGGAAGCTGAACTATGCGGATTGAAGCCAACCCGATCGCCGCCGCGTTGCTGCTTGTTGCCGTGGCAGGTCCGGGCCCTGTTGGCGGCACGGAGCTTTACGTCGATCCGGCGCTGCCCGAGCCCTGCGGGAGCTACGATCCCGCCATGCGCCGCTGCACCGTCGGGGAGCAGCAGGCGTTCCCGTCCCTGGACGCAGCGCTGGCGCGGCTCGCACCGGGCGACGTGCTCTGGCTGCGCGGCGGCACCTACGGGCAGCTTGCTCCGCCGGTCTCCGGCACTCCCGCGCAGCCGATCGTGATCCGCGGCGCGCCGGGTGAAACGGTCACCGTTACCTCGCCCGAGGTCGGGCTCTGGCTGGTCGACCGCTCACATCTCCGTATCGCCGACCTCGCCGTCAGCGGGGTACAGGGGTTCGGCCGGCTGGAGAACTCGACCGGGATCGTTATCGACAACCTGCGCTTCGAGGGCGCGCGCGCAAGCGGCACGACGGGGGCACTCAAGCTCGTCAGGAGCGCCGGCAACCGGATCGTGAACAGCTCGTTCGAGGACGGCAGCGACCTCCTGCTGCTGCAGGACAAGTCCGATCGCAACGTCATCGCGGGCAACCGCTTTCACGGCGCCTCGCACAGCCTTCTCAGCATCCGCTGTTCCAGCTACAACGTGCTTCGCAAAAACCGGTTCGCCAATCCCGAGCAGAAGGCCGCGGAGATATACGATTGCGAGGGTGTCAGCGATGCCCCGGTGCGGCTGGACGACAGCCGCCGCAATCTCCTGGAGCATAATCATTTCGCGGGGACGGCGGCGGCGGGGAGCAACTATCGCTACAACGCGATTCAGCACGGCGGCCAGGACACCATCGTGCGCTACAACCTGTTCACGGGTAACCTCGGCGGCGGCGTCAACTACCAGTACTATCCGGAGGAGTCGCTGTTTGTCCACGGCAATCGGCTCTACAACAACACTTTTTACGCCAACCATTGTTATGCCGTGATCGGCCAGAGCGGATCGTCGCGGCGGTTCTACGACAACCGGGTGCTGAACAACGCGTTCTTCCGCAATGCGGACTGCCGCGGCAGGATCGGGCGTCAGACGGACATCGAGGACGGCCGGCAGGTCATCCTGCTGGAGAACGGGGAATTCGAGGAAGACCCGGGGTTCCGCGACGCGGCGGCCGGCGACTTCAGGCCGCGGGCAGGCAGCAGACTTGTCGATACCGGTGCTTTCGCCGCGCACGCACGCTCGGACGGCGAGGGCGTCGAGCTCATCGTCGACGATGCGAACTGGTTCTACGACGGCTTTGGCATCCCCGGCGAATCCGGCGACCTGATCGCCATCGAAGGGCAGCCGTCACCGGTTAGTATCGTCCACGTCGATTACGCAAGCGGCACGCTGACCCTGGGCCGCCCGGCGAGCTGGCGGCGCGGTGCCGGCGTCCACCCGGCCTGGCAGGGAGCCGCCCCCGACCTGGGCAGCTTCGAGCACCCCGAAACACCACCACCCCCTCCCCTGTAGGAGCGCGCCATGCGCGCGATGCCATTGTAGGAGCGCGCCATGCGCGCGATGCCACGGGTGGCGGGTGTTTTGTCGCGCGCATGGCGCGCTCCTACAGCGGGGGGCGGAAGCTCCGCAGGGTTTCGGCCTCCGGCGAAGGTCTTTTGAGCACGTCGCGGTAGACCGCTTCCGTTTTGGCCGCCAGGCGCGCACCGGAGAATTCCGTCTCGACCCAGCAGCGGGCCGCGGCCCCGAGTCTCGCCCGCAGTGCGGGGTCGCGCGCGACGGCAAGCAGGCGCTCACTGTATTGGCCGGGGTCCCCCAGCGGCACGAGATAGCCGGTCTCGCCGTCCCGGACGATGTACGCGTTATCCGAGACCGCGGTTGCCACGACCGGCACGCCGCAGGCCATCGATTCCAGGGCAACGTTCGGCGTGCCCTCGAACAGCGACGGCAGCGCCGTGACGTCGCAAGCAGGATACAGGTTTTCCACGTCGCCGCGATTGCCCGTGAAGACGGCGTGGCGAAGCAGGTCGAGGCGCTCGGCCAGCTCCAGCATGCGTTGCTTGTAGCTGCTGGAGCCGTGCAGGCCGCCCGCCAGCTCATCGCCCACCAGCAGCAGGCGCGTGCGCGCGTGCCGATCGAGTACCCGGCGCACGGTTTCGAACAGCAGCGGGTAATTCTTCTGTTCCTTGAAGCTGCCGAACATCCCGATTACGAACTCGTCATCTTCGAGCCCGAGTTTCAGGCGCGCCGCCGCGCGATCGCCGGGACGAAACCTCGAGGTGTCGACGCCGTTGTGCACGGTGTAGTACCAGCGGTGCGGATTCTTCAACATTCGCTGGCTGAACGTGGCGCCGGCATTCGAGTTGGCGATGTAGAAGTCGACGCAGGGGCGCGTGAGCGCATGTGCGAAGAGCTGGATCCGCTTGAACCGGTAGTCGGTGTTGCGTTCGCTGTTCCCGACCGCCGGGGTCCGCGCGAGCGCCCCCGCGAGCCGCGCGGCAATCTCCGCGTCGAAAAGATAGCCGTGCACGATATCGGCGCGCAGGCGCCGGAGCAGGCGAGCCAGGCGCGGCACGACAGAGGCGTCGAACTTGTAACGCTTGCGGATGATATGCAGGCGCGTATCCGCTGCTTCGAGATCCGCGGCCAATGGCACGTAACCGGACAGGGAGCACACGTGCAAGTCGAAGTGCTCGCGATCGATCCGGTTCGCGAGCTCGACGATCTGGCGTTGCGCGCCGCCGTACTCGAGATTGCTGACGACAATGACTACCGTGATCTTCATGCGTGCCGCACTGCTCTCATGCCCTGAAATGCCGGCACCATTGCTCGAACCACATGAGGGTCCAGAGGCGGGCGCTGAGATCCCTCTGGCCGTGCTGGTGCGCATCGAACAGCCGGCGCACGGCGGCAGCATCCAGGAAATCGAGCGAGCGATTGCCCGGGCAGAGGAGCAGGTCCCGCGCGTACTCACGATAGCTGCCACGCAGCCAGTCGCGTATGGGCATATTGAATCCCTGCTTGCCGCGGCGGGTGATGCCCGCGGGCGCCTTCTCCTCGAGCAGCTCCTTGAGTATCCATTTCTGCCGGCCGCCTTTTATGTGCAACGAGACCGGCAGGGCGTTCGCGAGCTCCACCAGGCGATGGTCGAGAAATGGCACCCGCACCTCGAGGCTGTTCATCATCGAATTGCGGTCGACCTTGACGAGTATGTCGTCGGTGAGAAAGGTGGCCTGGTCCGCGAGCTGGCGCGCCCGGATCGGTGAACGATCGTGCTTGAACCACGGCGTGAGCAAGCTTGCGCCGGGATCGACGCGGATGCCCGCGTCGCGCCGGAACAGGCGTTCCCGCTCGACATTGTCGAAGACACCGATGATGCGCTGGTAACGCACCGCGCCGTCCACCGCGAGCCGCCTCAGCCAGCCCTTCCCTCGTACGTGATCGGGAATGAGCCGCGCCGGGATGCCGAAGGCGAGCTGCCTCAGCCAGGCCGGAAGCCGGTCCACCCACGCCTCGCCCGGCTCCAGCACGTACTGTGGGTAACCGGCGAAAAGCTCATCGCCGGCATCGCCGGAGAGGCACACCTTGAGGTCGCGCGAGGCTGCCTGCGTGACGTAGTAGGTCGGAACGGCTGAGGGGTCGGCGAACGGTTCGTCGAACTGGCGCACCAGGTCGGGGAAACGGTCGAGGTTGAGTTCGCCGACAGTGATCTGGCGATGTACGGTGCCGTGCCGTTCGGCGATCGCACGCGCGAAGCTGCTTTCATCGAACTCCGTTTCCCGGAACCCGATCGAGTATGTGGAGAGCGGGGCTGCCGAAAGCTCGCTGGCAAGTGCGACGATGAGGCTGGAATCTATACCGCCGCTCAGGAATGCACCCACGGGCACGTCGCTGCGCAGCCGCAGGCGAATGGAGTCGCGGAGCAGTGTATCGACTGCTTCGAGCGCACCCGACGGGGTTTTTGGCGCATCGGCCGCCGCTTCGGTATGCGACCAGAAACGCTGAATCGACAGCCTGCCCTCGCGCCAGGTCAGCGTGTGTGCCGCGGGGAGCTTGCGGATCTGGCGGTAAATCGATTTCGAACCGGGTACGTAGCCGTAGGCGAAATAATCATCGACGGCGCCGAGGTCGAGTGCGCGGTCGATCGCGTCACTCTCGAGCAGGGATTTGATCTCGCTCGCGAACAGGAGCGCGCCATTCGGCGCGTGATGGTAATAGAAAGGCTTCTCACCCAGCCGGTCACGCGCGGCGAACAGGGTTCTGGACCGGTTGTCCCAGATCGCGAAGGCGAACATTCCGTTCAACCGGTGCACGCATTCAGCGCCCATCCGATCGTACAGGTGAACGATGACCTCGGTGTCCGACTGCGTGCTGAAACGGTAACCGTCCGCGATGAGCTCGTCGCGGAGTTCCTTGTAATTGTAAATCTCGCCGTTGAAGATCACGGCCAACGCGCCGCCGGCACCGAAGATCGGCTGCGTTCCGCCTTCGAGGTCGATGATGCTGAGCCGGCGGTGCCCGAGGCCCACGCCGGCGTCGAAGTGCAGGCTTTCGCCGTCAGGACCGCGATGGGCGAGCGCGCGTGTCATGCGCTCGAGCAGGCCGCGGTCGACGGGCGCGGAGGCATCGGGGAGGCACTTGCCGGCAATTCCGCACATTGAAAATCGTCAGGGGGTCAGTAGCCGGTGCCGACGGCGACAGGGCGGCGGTGCCTTAGCCTTGATGCGGCGTCGCCGTGGAGATCGCTTGTCGGCCGTCCGTGCAGTTCGCTCGTTCCTGTTGTCGTTGTCGCCAGACCGCCACGCGGCAGCCGCAACGAATGATACACATTTCAGCCGGCAATAAAGGTGCAACACTTCACGCCCGCAGCTTGCGCAGGTGGATCTTTTCCCGCCGCGGCAGGTCGAGACCGTGCCTGCGTTGTGCCGGTTTGGCGACATGCCTCAAACTGCGTTGCTTTCATGAAGTTGCATGAAAAGTATGAAGTGCGCCGGGAACAACCTGTCGCCGAACGCAGACGCCCCGCGAACGCGCGCGGTTGACATAAGGCCAGCGCGGTCTAAAGTAAAAGCAAGAAAAACAGCCCCTTATAGGTCCCCGTAATGACCTGGCACGTAAGTTGCAGAAGACGCGCTAATGCCTGCCACCGTGCCCCAGGGCGCGCGTGGCGGCTAACTAAAACGGCGGCATGAACCACTTCACAGAATTGTGTTTTGGTTCGGCAGAAACGCCATTACTGCCTTGCTATAAGGGGGACAATAAAAAATAATGAACACACCTGACAAAGGCAAACTCGTTGAAAAGCGAGGACGCAAAGCTTCCGGTCTACGGGTAATCGTATTACCTACGATAGCGGGGTTGCCAAGAACTCCTCGGCTGGCGCGCACGCGCCGGCCTCGCGTTGCTGGGCATTCCTGTAATCCCTCCTGGCCCGCTGGCGAAAACGTCACTTCGCTGACTTTGAATGTCATTTCGCTGACTTTGAGGAGTTCACGATGACCACGACCCGACCGCGCGTCAGCCTGCCTCTTTCGATCATTGCCATCGCCGCCCTGCTCGGCGGCTGCAAGTCAGGAACTACTCCCGACAGCGACGAAGCACAGGCTCCCACACCGGGCATACCGGGCGGCAACGACAACGAAGCGCCGGTGATTTCGGGCTCGCCGGCGGGCGAAGCCACGATCGGCGAAGCGTACCTGTTTGCTCCCGCCGCTTCCGACGCGGACGGGGATACGCTCACCTTTACAGTCCAAAACAAGCCCGAGTGGGCCGAATTCGACGCGGCTTCGGGAAAGCTCTCAGGCGTTCCGGGGAGCGGCGACGAAGGCGTCTACGAGGACATCGTGATCTCGGTCAGCGACGGCGCCGCGGAGGATTCCCTTGACGCATTCGCCATCGACGTCGCCGACCAGGGCGCGGCGCCGGCGGCAGATTACCTCGGCTTCGGCTCGGTAACGAAGGGAGCGATGAGCTGCCCCACGGGCATGACCACTTACAGGGTCACATCGCTTTCCGGCAGCGGGGGAGCCGGCACGCTGCGCGATGCGGTGAGCCAGGACTGCCGCCACATCGTGTTCGATGTCGCGGGCAATATTCCCATCGGCGACCTGCAGATCAGTACCAGCTACCTGACAATCGACGGCGCGACCGCGCCGGCGCCGGGCATTACGCTGACCAACGTAGGCCGGCTGGTGCTCGAGGCCAGGAGCAGCAAGCCGGTGCACGACATCATCGTGAACAACATCCGCGCGATCGGGGAGGGTGGCTCCGTCGAGGGCAACGACCTCTGGGAGCTCGACGGCTCCAGCGGCGCGCCCGTTTCCCGGGTAGTGCTGGACCACCTGACGATGATCGGGTCCGGCGACGGCAACGTCGATATCTACGGCGACGTCAGCGATGTCACGTTGTCCAACAGCCTCATCATGGACTCGGTGCAGGGGCAGCACTTCTCGCAGGAAAGCGGGCTGCGCGAGCGCCTGACGATCTACGGCAACGTGTACGCTCGCCTGAACGAGCGGCAGCCGCGCATTCGCTACAATACCCGCCAGGTGGACTTCGTAGGGAACGTGATCTACGGCTGGGGCTGGTTCGAGGGCGGCGCCGCCGGCATGAACCTGGCGCCTGGAACCGGTTCTCCGTCGGCGAACGTGGAGCAGAATGCCTACTTGTACGTTTCCGGCCTGAGCGGCGGGCCGAACGACGCCTTCATCGTCCAGGGCACCGGCGGCAGCTGGTTCTTCGACGGCAATATCTGGCCGGCCGGTGAGACCGATGCCGGCGGCACCTCCGGAAACTCGGCGCGCATCAGCATGGTGCACGACGGTATCGACTACGTGGCACCTCGCATCCCGGCCGACATCAGGAAAGCCGGCACGCACCACAAGACGGGCACCGAATCCGCCTTGCTCGCAACGATCGATGAGGCGTACGCGGAAGCGGCCGCGGGCGGCGGGGATGAGCCGCCGCCGGACGACGATCCGCCGCCGTCGAGCGGTGGCGGCAGCATACCGCCGGGACAGTCCGCTTTTCGGGGCATCCCGGAGCCCTCCGACGTGCTGGGCTTCGACGTATGGGCCGATTACACGGCCGACCAGACGATCACCGGCAAGCGCGGCAGCGACTCCCTGTCGTGCAACGGCACCGAGGCCGATCCGTGCCTGATCGACGCGTCGGGAGCGAGCTTCACCAAGCTCTCGCTCTCCGGCACCTACGTGATCCTGCAGGGCGGCCTGATCAATGCCGGTTCCGGCAACGGGCCGTTCTTCAACTCCAGCAACTGCAACTTCTGCGTGATTCGCGACCTGGAGCTGGCCGGTCCCGGTACCGACGCGGGCCATTCGTCGGCGGCGGGCCTTGGTACCTTCAACGTCTGGATTCGCGGCAGCATCCACGGTTTCGGCGACAACCGCCAGGATGCACGGGAGCAGGACTTCCACGGGATCAAGGCCATGGGATCCGACAAATGGATACTGAACGCCGAGATTTATGACGTGTCCGGCGACTCGGTCCAGTGTGGCGATGCTTCACGGGGTAGCTGTGAGCGCGTCTATATCGGCGGCGGTTACTTCCATCACAACCGGGAGAACGCGGTCGACATCAAGGATTCGCGCGACGTGGTCGTGTCCGGCGTGCTGATGGAAGGCTTTAAGCCTACCGCGTCCAGCCCCGGTGAGGCCGTCGTGATCCACGACGACGCCTTCAATGCGCGAATCTACGACAACGTGATTCGGGACGCCCGCATCGGCATCGTGTCCTCGGGGATGCGCGGACATACCATTGAAAGCAACGACATCGTCGCCCTCAGTACGGGCATCGAGCTGCGCGCCACGAGCGATCTTACCGTGCGCGACAACAAGATCTCCGCGCCGACGTGCATGAACATCCAGGGTGGCGCGAGCGGCGATATCCAGACCGGGTGTAATTGATCGCCCGGGTCCGTGCCATCCGCGGTCGCGCGCGCGATTTGTCAATGCGCGCGTGATCGCGAGGCGGAGAATATAGTATGGTTCGGCGGCCGGGACGGTGAAACCGCTCCGGCCGCTTTCGTAATCGCGCAGGTTTGCCCTCGAGGAACCGACGATTCCAATGGACCACGTGTTCGGCCGCCTGCTGCTTGCGATACTCACTAGCGGGTCGTGCCTCGCCGGCTGTTCGCCGGCAGCGACGAGCGTTGCCTCCCAGCGGCCCGGGCCACCGGAGGCTGCCCCCGGTCCCGCGGGCAGCAGCGTAAACGCCCCGTCGAATTCTTCAACGTTTCGCGGTATCCCCGACCCCTCCGACCTGCTGGGCTTCGACGTCTGGGCCGACTACCCGGCCGACCGGACGGTCACAGGTGATCGCGGCAAGGACACGCTCTCCTGTAACGGCAGCGCCAAAGCCCCCTGCGTGATCGATGCCTCCGGCGCGAGTTTCACGAACCTGAGCCTGTCCGGTACCTTCGTGGTCCTGGACGGTGGGCTGGTCAACGCGGGCTCCGGCCGCGGTGACTGGTTCAGCTCCCGCGGCTGCAGTTTCTGCGTCATTCGCGACCTCGAGGTGGCGGGGCCGGGGACGGCCTCGGGCTACTCATCGGCGGTGGGCCTTGGGCAAGGCAACGTGTGGATCCGGGGATCCATCCACGGTTTCGGTGACAACCGCCAGCACGCGGACGAGCAGGATTTCCACGGTATGAAGCTGTTCGGCCCGGACCAGTGGGTGCTCAATGCGGAAATCTACGACGTCTCGGGCGATTCCGTCCAGGTCGGGGACGCCAGCCGCGGCAGCGCCGAGCGAGTCTATATCGGCGGCGGCTATTTCCACCACAACCGTGAAAACGCGGTCGACATCAAGGATTCCCGCAACGTGGTGGTGTCGGGCGTGCGGATGGAGGGATTCAGGCCCACTCAGTCCAGCTCCGGCGCCGCTGTGGTCATCCACGACGACGCGTTTGATGCGGCGATTCTCGACAATGTCATCCTGGACACCAGCCTTGGCATCGTATCGAGCGGGGTGTCAGGCCATGTGATCGAGGGTAACGACATCACGGCCCGCGAAGTCGGCATCCAGCTGCGCCACACGAGGGACATCACGGTCACGGGTAACACGATCAAGGCACCGGTACGCGTCCAGGTGCAGGGCGCCGTCACCGGTACCGTGCAGGATTGACCCGGCGGCCTGTCACGCTCGCCGGGCTCGCAGCCGCCGCCCGTTCTCATGCACGATTAAATTGCGAACTGATCCCTTGAGCCGATACGCGAAGCAGGTTACAAGGTTGGCGGACGCGCAACCCGGAACATGCACCGGACCGAAACCGCCCGCGCCGGCCTTGTGCAGGTGCGCCGCCGGGCTTCGCATGGGGGCGGCCGAACGAATATAAATCGGTAGCAAGACTGCGCCCGCGGGCGGCGATGGATTCTGAACGAGAATGCGAATAGCGATCGTAGCCCACAACGCCTACGGCATGATCAGCGGCCGGCGCACCGGCCACATTGGCGGGGTGGAGCGCCAGACCTCGATGCTGGCCCGCTGGCTGGCGGGCCGGGGGCACCAGGTTTCGCTGATCACCTGGGATGAGGGTGGGCCGCCGACCGAAACTTTCGATAACGTGCGGGTAATCAAGACCTGCGCACGTGCGGCAGGCGTTCCGTTCGTACGCTTCTTCATACCCCGCTGGAGTTCCCTGAATACCGCGCTCGGCGCCGCCGACGCCGAGCTCTATTACCAGAACGGCGCAGAGGAAGTGACAGGCCAGGTGGCGCTCTGGTGTCGCCGGCACCGGCGCAAGTTCGTGTTCTCGGTCGCGAGCGATATCGATTGCAACGAATGGCTGCATGGGGGCACCTCGCTGCGCGAGGGCATGCTCTACCGCTACGGGCTTGGCGCGGCGAACAGGATCATCGTGCAGACCGGCGACCAGGGGCGGCGGCTGGAGCAGGCGACCGGGCGGCCCGCCACCATTCTGCCGATGCCGGGTCACGATTACGGACCGGGTTGGGGCGCGCCCGAAGGGACGCCCGGCAAGCCGCCGATGCTGCTTCTGGTCGGCCGCATCGCCCCGGAGAAGAACATCGCGCTGTTCGTGGAAGTCGCGCAACGGCTGCCGGATTTCCGTTTCGTCGTCGTCGGGCCGGGCGATCCGTCCGACCCCTATGTCCCCGAGGTGCAGGAGGCCGCACGCACGGTGCCGAACCTCGAGTTTTTCGGTGCGGCCGGCAAGCAGCAGCTGGCCGAACTATATCGTGGCGCCACCGCCCTCTGTTGCACGTCGCACTATGAAGGTTTCCCGAATACCTTCATCGAGGCGTGGAGCGCGGGCCTGCCCGTCGTGTCGACGGTGGATCCCGACGGGCTGATCGCGCGCGAGGGCCTCGGGGCGGTGGCGGCGGACAGTGATGCGTTCTGCCGCGAGATCAGCCGCCTCGTACAGGAATCCGGAGAGCGCGCAGCCGTCGGCGTGCGCGCGCGCGCATGGTTCGAACGACATCATGCCATTGACGTCGCGATGAGCCGCTTCGAGCGGCTGTTCGAGGAAACGCTGTGAAACGCGCCATCCTGCGCGCTGCCATCGCGGCGTTCATCACTTTGCTGTCAGGCGCCATCCGGCTCGCGGAGCGGCTGGGCCCGAAGCAGCGGCCGCTCCCGGCCGCGGGCGCGCACGTGGTGCTGACCGGTACCTTTTACACCGACAACTGGCTGGAGACACACCTGCGTCCGATGGCCCGTTCGCGTTCCATCCGGCGGATCACCATGGTTGCGGCATCGCCGGTTCCGGAGATCCCCGGCGTCGAGGCCGTATACCCCGCCCGCTGGCTGGTGCGCCTCTGCGGCAGGACCTCCGCGAGGCTGGCGACCTTCGTGCGCGTGGCCGTGCGCAGCCGGGCCGACGTCGTCGGCGGTTTCCACCTGCTGGTCAACGGGCTCATTGCTCTCCTGGTGGCGCGTGCGATCGGGGCGCGCTCCCTGTACATCTGCGGCGGCGGTGCACGGGAAGTCGACGGCGGCGGTTATGCAACCGAAAACCAGATCTTTCGCCGCCTGCAGGGTCCGAGCCCTTATGTCGAAAGGAAGCTGCTCGCAGCGGCCGGCCGGTTCGACTACATCGTCACGATGGGTCAGAGCGTGCGCCGGTTCTTCGAACGGGCGGGCGCATCCGGGCAGGTCGTCGTCGTGCCGGGAGGCTTCGATGCCGACTTGTTCGCGCCGGCGGAGGCGGCACCGGACTACGACCTCGTGCTGGTGGGGCGGCTCTCGCGAGTGAAGAGGGTCGACGTGCTGATCGAAGCCATAGCGCGCCTTGGCGGCGCCGTGCGGGCGGCGATCGTCGGCGATGGTCCCCTCCGCGGTGAGCTCATGGAATTCGCGGAAGCGCATGGGGTTGCGGACCGCGTGGACTTCGTCGGCTGGCAGAGTGACGTGCATGCATGGCTCAAGCGCAGCCGCGTTTTCGTGCTGACTTCCGAGTCCGAAGGCCTGTCGCAGGCCATGGTGCAGGCGATGCTGTGCGCGCTACCCGTTGTCGTCAGCGACGTGGGCGATCTTGGCGACCTGGTCCAGGATGGCATCAACGGGTATCTCGTCACACCCTCGAGCGTCGACGCTTTCGCGGAAAAGCTCTCGCTTCTTTGCGAGGATGCAGCGCTTCGCCGAACGCTCGGTGCCCGGGCACGCCGCGATGCCATGCGCCTGGCCACTTCGAACGTCGCCGCGCAATGGGACGGGATTCTGGCGCCATGTACCTGATATGCATCGCATTTTACTGATATCATGACGGGGCGGACAGGATCGCGCGGAGTGCGCGCATCGGCGAGGCGGTGGAGAGGGAGCCACCCTTGCCCTATCGCCATGACGAGAGAGCCGCCTGTGCGGCCGAATGGTGAGGCATGATAAAAAAAACAATAGCCAGGCTTCTTCTCTGGACCGGGATAACCCGGTGGCTTCGATGGACCAACCGGCGGCGCGTGCTCATTCTTTGCCTGCACAGCGTTATCGATCCGAAGACCGCCCCCTGGCAGCCCCTCAGGATCCATTTCTCCGTCGACCGCTTGCGTCGCCAGCTTGCCGTCATCAGCCGCCATTACCGATGGCTGTCCATCGACGAGGCCCTGGAGATACTGGCGGGCAACAAGCCGATGGTCCCCAACGGTGTGGTACTCACTTTCGATGACGGCTACCGCAATAACATGGAGGTGGCGCTGCCGGTGCTGAAGGAATACGGGATCAAGCCGGTGTTCTATGTCGCAACCGGCATGCTCGACAGCCGGGCGCCGTACTGGTTCGAGCGCCTCGATTATGCAATACAGAACCTGAAACAACCGACCCAGGTCAGGATCGGCACCCGTTCTTTGACTTTCAATCCCGGCGATCGCGAATCGCTTCGCGCTACCTATGCAGAGCTGCGCCGGCTGGCGAAGAAGCACTTCGACGATGATCGTGAGTTCTACGCCTTTGTCGACGGTGTCAGCGGGCGGCTGGAGAGAGCAGCGGGAAAGGCTCTTGCCGACATACAGGATAGCGACCCCTGCAGTGCCACGCTGTCGAAGGAAGATCTCGGGCTCCTGAGCTCATCCGGTTCCGCTACTATCGGCAGCCATACCGTCGATCATGTGCGGCTGGATGTCGTCGACGAGCAAACCCGGATGCAGCAGCTCGACCGTTCGCGCAGGTATATCGAGGCGACGACCGGCGAACCCTGCCTCCATTTCTGCTACCCCAACGGTAACTGGAATCCGCAGATCGCGAGAGCGGTGGCGCAGGCCGGCTACAGGTCGGCCGTCACGACGGACGTCGGCATCAACAGCGTCGGCGACGACCCCTATTCCCTGAAGCGCCTCCACATGCCGGCGGCGGAAGACCCGGCCCTCCTGCTGCTGTTTTTGGCGCGCGCGCGCGACCGCCACGGGTTCCGGCAGGGCGTCCGTGCGGTTGCCACGGCGGCCGACGTCCGGCCGCGTGCCGGGGGAGCCGCGGCGTCACCGGTGCTGGATTCCCGATGATATCGACCCTGGCTTCGCAAACGCAGTCGGTTCCGGCCCATGACGATGTCGCGCTGCAGCTGCCTTGGGAGCGGCTGAAGACGCCCGATACGCCGTTCCGGCCGGCGCGGGTGGCGCCCGACCGAACCGTGAAGCTGCTGCGGCGGGCGGAGACGGATGCGCGTGAGCGGCGGCTCAACCTTGCCGTCGCCTCGTCGGGGGCGCTCTTCTATCGCTATTCCGGCCAGGCGGACATCCCGCTGGTGTTGCGCCTGGCGGGGATGGGCGACGCTTCCTGCCGCATGGTCACGATACCGGTGACCGGTGCAACCACGGCTGCAGAGCTGATGAGCCGGGCGAACTCGGCTGTTGGTAACGCGAAGCCGGCAACCGGCGCGGTGCCGCCGCTGGTGGTCGACGTTGCTTTCGGCCAGCGGTCCCGGGCGCACGTTCCGGATACCATCGGCCGGGAAGCCGACGTGACGCTGGAACTCACGTTTGTCGGGGACTCGCTGACGGTTTCCCTCCTTTACAACGAAAGCCTGCTGGCCGCCGGCACTGCCGCCCGCCTGCTGGAGCATTTCAGCCTGATCGCCGAGCAGCTCGACGGGGAGGGTGCGGCCCCGGTTCGGGAGCTGCGGCTGCATACGCCGGCGGAGCTCGCCTGGCTTGCCAGGCACGGCCGCGGGCCGGTCGTGCACTTTCGTCCGACGCGGGTGCACGATGAAGTCGCGGCACACGCCCGGAACACGCCTCACAAGGCAGCGGTGCGATTCAACGGTGCCGAGCTCAGCTATGCGGAGCTGGACCGCCGGGCCAATCGCTTGGCGTCATACCTTCACCGAAGCGGCGTCACGGACGGTAAAGCCGTCATCGTCTGCCTCGAGCCGTCCTTCCACATCGCGGTGGCGCTGCTCGGAATCCTGAAGGCCGGCGCTGCGTACGTGCCGGTGAATCCGCTGCATCCGGAGTTCAGGACGCGCGCCATCGTCGAGGACACGCGCCCGGAACTGATCCTCACGTCGACGCGCTCCGCCCGCGCGGTCGAGGGTTTCGATATCGCCCGGATCAACCTCGACGATCCTCCGGCCTCGTTCACGAACGAACCTGCCGTGGCTCCCCGGGTTCACATCCGGCCCGAGCAGCTTGCCTACGTGTACTACACGTCGGGAAGCACCGGGCAGCCGAAGGGCGTAGCCGGAACGCACGCTAACCTGAGCCATATCGTCAACGTCTCGCGCTTGCGCTACGCGATCGACGCCAACGACGTGATTCCCGCGGTCGCAGCGTTCACGTTCAGCATCAGCTTGTTCGAGCTCACGGCTGCGCTGTCGGTCGGCGGCACGCTGCTGGTGCTGGAACGAGAGCACGTGCTCGATCTGGCTCGCATGACGGCTACCCTGCGGGAAGTCACGCTGTTCCACATCGGGCCGTCGCTGCTGAAGAGCCTGGTACGGTACATCCGTGAAAACGTCAGCGATCCCGACAGCGAATTTCAGCGCGTTCGGCACGCCTCCTCCGGCGGCGACATGGTCCCGCCGGAGCTGCTGCGCGAGCTGCGGGAGATCTTCACCGCGGCCGAGCTGTACGTGATCTACGGCAGCAGCGAGATTGCCCTGATGGGCTGCACCTGGGACTGCTCCAGCGAGCGCGTGGAGCGAACCCTGGTCGGCAAGCCGTTCGCAAACGTGCACCTGCTCGTGCTCGATGACGACGGTAACCGGGTGCCGGTCGGCGTGGCCGGCGACGTCTGCTTCGGCGGACCCGGGGTCGTGGCCGGCTACGTGAACCGTAAGCTGCAAGCCAACTTACGTTTCGTCGAAAAGGATGGCACCAGGTGGTATCACATGGGCGACCGGGGCCGCCTGACCGAAAGCGGAGACCTGGAGCTGCTCGGACGGCGGGATTTCCAGCTCAAGCTGCGAGGCATGCGAATCGAGCTCGCGGAGGTGGATTACCACCTGCGCCAGGCTCCCGGTGTGCGCGAGGCCGTGGCGGCCGCGCATGCGCATCAACGCGGCGAGGCGGTGCTCGTAGGCTGGTACGTGCCGGACGACAGCGGGCGCGCCAACCCCGAGACCCTGCGCGCGCACATGGTGTCGAGGTTGCCCGACTACATGGTGCCTGCCTTTTACGTGGCTCTGGATGAGCTGCCGCTCAATCACAACCTGAAGATCGACCGGCGCCGGTTGCCGCAGCCTTCCTTTGCAGCGCCGGCGACAGCGAACCCGCCCGTGAACGAAACCGAAAAGGCGGTGGCACGAATCTGGCGCGACCTTTTGAAGGTCGAGCGCGTGAGCCTGGATGACAATTTCATGCTGCTCGGCGGCGATTCGCTGCTTGCGATGGAAATGATCTTTCTTGTCGAGCGGGAACTCGGCTATCGCCTGGACGGCATGGACGTGCTACGGGAGTCCCTCTGGATCCTGGCACACAGGATCGACGAGCACGCGGGCAAGGCGGAGCCCGCGGCCGGTGCGGCAATGACGCGCGAGATCTGGCCCGTCTCGACGTTTTACTTCGGGTCCGGCGACAGCTTGTATGGCGTCTACAGCCCCGCGCGCGCCGAGTCCACTTCGCCACCGGTGCTGATCTGCCCGCCATTGGGGTTTGAATACACACGCTGTCATTTTCTCCTGCGTAACCTGATGGAGCGGCTGGCGGACGCGGGGATACCGTCACTGCGCTTCGACTTCTTCGGCTCGGCCGACTCCCTCGGGAGCGATCTCGAGGGCGGGCCCGCGCGCTGGCGCACGGACCTGCTCGCTGCCGCCGAGGAGCTCAGGCAGCGTGCGGGGGTAGCGCACATCCGGCTGTTTGCAATGCGCCTTGCGAGTGCTCTCGCGTTGCAGGCGCTGCCGGCGGACCTGGTCGACAGGTGGGTTTTCTGGGATCCGCTCACCGACGGTGCACCCTGGTATCGCGAACTCCTGCGCATGTCGCAGGAGAAAGCCCGGAAGCTGATGCTGAAACGCAATCTCCGGAAACCGCGCCCGATTCCCGGCGGCGAAGAATTGGTAGGGACCCGCTACAGCGATGCGGCGATTGCCGATCTCCAGGCACTGCGGCTGCACAGGAGCGATCTGCCCGAGGCCGCGGATATCCGCTTGGTGCTGTCACCCGATTACGCCGGAGCATATCGCGAGGCATTGGACGTGTTCGACGGGTTTCCGCAAGCGATCACCGGTACCGCGGCTACCTGGAGCCAGGCGTCGCGCGTAACGGTGGCCATTACCGCGAAAGACATTCTCGAGCGCCTGGGCGAAGCGCTGCAGGGTAGCGGCCGGTGAAGGAGATCGCGTGCCAGTTCGGTACGGGAGGCCGCCTGAAGGGCGTCGTGAGCTTGCCGCTCGCGACCCGGCGCCCGGGGGTCGCGTGCGTCCTGGTGTCAGCCGGCCTGACGGCGAAGCCGGGCCCTTACCGCCTGTACGCGGAGTGGGCGCGCAGGCTGGCAGGCGACGGCTGCGTTACGCTGCGCTTCGATCTCGGCGGTATCGGGCTGAGCCAGGTCGACACCCCGGGGCTGCCGCTGGCGGCAAGAACGGAGCGGGATATCCGGGAAGCGCTGGCTTTCCTCGAGCAAGAGTACGGCCTGTGCGAATTCATCGTCGGCGGTTTGTGCTCGGGCGCGGAGGATGCGTTGCGGTACGCGGAAGGCGATGAGCGCGTACGGGGCGTGATCCTGATCGATCCGCACGCTTACGAGACGCCCTGGTGGCGCGTACGGAGCTACTGCACGCGCTATACATTGAACCGGCTCATATACCGGCTGCTGAAGATCGCGGGCGTCGTCCGCCTGCCTGGAAACGGCCAGAGTTCTTCGAGTGTCGAAGGATTCGAAGGTACGCTCATCGACTACCAGTACATGGACCGGGAAGAAGCCACGCGGATCCTCCGCGTCCTGCTCGGCCGCGGAGTCCACGTGCATTATGTCTATACCGGCGGCAGCATTGACACGTTCCATGGCACCGGCCAGTTCGCCGCCATGTTTCCCGAACTCGACACCCGCGATGTCGCGGTCGATTTCCTGCCGTACATAGAGCACGTCCAGATCTTCGAGGAAGATCGGGCGCTGCTGCTCGACACGCTGCTGCGGCGATTCGAGTCCGCTTACGCCTCACGCGGGAGGACGATGAGCTCCGCCGCCGCGGTATAGCCGTCCGTGAATCGGCATTCCGCCACGATGCAGGCGGACGGCGATCGGCGATGATAGCCCGCGCTGATCCAGCCCAGCCGTCCGCCTTCCGCGGCACGGACCACGGAGAGCGCCAACGTCGGCGTATGCAGCCGGAGCGTGTGATTGCCGGTTTCGATGTCGACGGTGTGCGGGTCTACCTGCCGCGGGCTGCAGTCGGGGTGCAGGTGAAAGTGCCAGCGCGCCGTGTGGGCTCCGCTGCCCTCCAGGGTGTCCGTGATCGAGAGCCGCAAAGCAGTCTTATCCAGCGCGAGCCGGCGCCGGTGCAGCACCGGCGAGGCCAGGCCCCGGTACCCGTCGTGCTCGCCGCAGGCGATCGTCGTTGCCGGCGTATCGGACCACTCCAGCAGGCGCGCCGTGGCTCTGCGGCCCCACAGGAACGGCCCCAGCGATTGCGACTGCGAGACACCGTCGAGCTCGACGGTGTTGTGGGCGCGTGTCGAACGGAAGTAGGCACGCCATTCGGGATGGGTGAAGTAGTCGTAGGTGCCCGGGTCGACGATCACGGGACGCCCGTCCACGGCTACGGTGCAGCTCAGGGCATCCGCGTGACCGTGTGCGGCGATCGGCCCGTAGCCGAGCTCCGCGCAGTCGAAGAATACCGCCAGGCGCCCGGCCGGGGAGGCAGCGCCGCTGCGCAGCAGCGCGTAGCCGGATGCCGCGAAACGGACCGACTCCGCGTTGACGGCCGGTCCCGCGGCGCCGCCGCCGGCAACGCGCCCCGAAATCCAGAAACAGGTTTCGCTCGGGCCTGTCCCGAGCAGCTCGTCGTCTTCGAACAGCTCGCCGCCGACCGCGATCAGCGGCCCGGCGTCCGCGGGCAGCTCCCCGAGGTCGAGCACGTAGCCGTCGTCCTGGTCGCCGACCGCGGGAGGCGCGCCGGTATCGCGCGCGACCTCGTGCAGGAAGCGAAACATACTGTGCACGCGATCGAGGAAGCGCGCTGAAAACTCCTCGCCGATCCCGCGGCCGGCGAGCAGCGAGAACACGGCAAACTGCAGCACGAAAAACTGGTAGCCGAACGCGTGCTCGCGGGTGCAGCCGTCGGCGTAGGTTTGCGCCTCGATTTCCTGCTCGAGCAACTGCTTGCAATGCGCACGCCACTCTTCGGCTTGCGGGAAATCGGCAAACCAGGCGGCTGCGACATACACCCCGGCGGCCTCGCCGATGAGGTGATTGTTTGCCGAGGATCCTCGCGACAGCTTGCGCCGGACATCCCAGGTTGCGAGGTAACACAGGTCTTCCACGGCTCGCCATTCGGGTTCGGTAAAGGCATCGGCGTCGCGCGTCAGGTCGAGAGCCCAGATCCAGTTGATCAGCCGTACGGCAAGCTCCAGCGGGCTCTTCCAGTTCATGCCGAAGCCGAATGGATTGGCTTCTATCCACGACAGCATCAGCTCGCGAACCTTCTGTGCGTAGCGCAGGTCCCCGGTAACCCGCCATGCGCGGGCCAGCACCACGAGCTGGTGATGGCGGTTCGGTTCCCACACGAGCTTGCAATCGCCGACACGCGAAAAATCGCGGTAGTCGATGCGCGCTACGTGCAGGAGGGGACTGTCCTTGCCCGCGGAGAAATCGCGATGCCAGTTGCAGGGCTCGCCGTGGTGCTGCCGTTCGAGGTCGAAATAGCTCAGCCGGTTCTCGAGTGCTGCGTCGGCCTTCGCCAGCAAGCGTGCTGTCCAGGCCCTGGACAGGCCGGCATCGAGGGCGCGCCAGTCAGCCTGCCCCACGGGGCTGCAACGAAAACCCGGGATAAACAGCGCGGGTGAGCGCCCGCGGGAGTCCGGCAGGCGCGGCAGGCGTCCCAGCGGAACCCGCAGCATGTCCACGCGGTCGCGAACGACCGTCCTGGCGCGCCAGAGTATTTCCGCCGTGTCCATGGACATGAGGCGGTTGACGTACCATGAGAGACTCTGCATGCGAAACGTATAGCGATGGCCGGGTGTCCCGGCCAGGCGGTGTTGACCGGTGCACTGTAGCCGAACAGCAGTGTATCACCGCCGCGCCGTGGGTCGGCAGTTGCCGCGGAGGCGAGCGCCGGACGGGAGCTTACCCTATACTCGGTGAAGTCCTGCATGGCGTAGAATACAGGCGTCAGCGATGACGCATTATTCCGTGTAGAAGCAAGAAAACAAGGGCGGCGTCGATGAGATTGCGGTACCTGGGTTTCGGGCTGTTTCGCGGGCCTGCTGTCGCTCTGCGCCTGCAGCGGGAGGCAGCCACGGCGCTGCGCCCCGCCTGCCACGGCGGAGCGGACCGTTCCCGGCCGCTCCTGGAAGGCTGCCGGGCGGCGCGTTTCGCCGGGGACTGCTTCACGTTTGCGACTGTGACGGCAATCAATGCGCTTCGGCCCGCCGCGACGCTACCATTCCCGGTATTGTCACGCCGGCGGGGGTCAATTTGCGCCTGCATAAGAATGCCGCCCCCTGACGGCGCGATCACGCTCGCCAGACCAGCAGGGAATTCTTGAGCTATGGATGCTCTTCCGGGCAACGACCAATTGCTGATCCATGAGCGCTTTCGCGTAATCGCGCAAAGCGCGGGACACCGGACGGCCGTGCGTTTTTTGCAAGCGGCGGGCTGGCGCGAGTGGAGCTACGCCGAGCTCGCGGCGCGCGCCGGTGCCATCGCCCAGGCGCTGGCGGCATCCGGCGTGCAGGCCGGCCAGGCAGTCGGCCTGGCCGCCGCGCGTCATCCGGACACCGTTGCCGCTATGCTTGGCGTACTGTCGCTAGGCGCGCACTACGTGCCCCTGGACCCCGATTCCCCCCGCGAGCGCCTGTCACGGCTTTGCCGGGACGCGGGCCTGTCGCTCATCGTGTCGCCCGGCGTGCCGGCGGAGGCATTCGAGGGCCTGGCCGCGCTCCTGCGCCTCGACCAGTTGCCCGCCACCGCCCCGCCCGCGGCCTTGTCGCCCGTGTTCGCCGCCGGGACGCCGGCCTACATCATGTTCACCTCGGGATCGACCGGCGTTCCCAAGGGGGTCGTCGTTCCCCATGGGGCCGTGGCACGCCTGGTGCTCGGGCCGAATTTCATGGAACTCAACGCGGGCACTGTTTTCCTGCACCTCGCACCGCAGAGCTTCGACGCCTCCACCCTCGAGATCTGGGCGCCGCTCCTGAACGGCGGCATCCTCGTTCTCTATCCCGACGATCGCCTGCCGACGGCGGCGGGTCTTCGTGCGGTCATCGCGGAGACGGGGGTGAATTGCCTGTGGATGACCGCCTCCCTGTTCAACAACGTCGTGGACCAGGACCTGCGGACTTTCTCCGGTCTCGACTATCTCCTCACCGGCGGCGAGGCCCTGTCGGTCCCGCACGTCGTGCGCGCGCTCGCCGCGCTTCCGGAAGTGCGCCTGATCAACGGCTACGGCCCTACCGAGAACACCACGTTCACCACCTGCTACGCGATCCCGCGAAACTTTCCTGCCGATGCCGCAAGCGTGCCGATCGGCGAACCGATTTCCGGCACCGGGGTGCTCGTGGTCGACGAGGCCCTGGAGCCGGTCACGCCGGGTGAGGAGGGCGAGCTGCTCGCTCTCGGCGCGGGCGTTGCTCTGGGGTACCTCAATCACCCGCAGCAGACGGCCGAGCGCTTCGTCAGCGTAGCGGCCGGTTCCGGCGGGCGCGTGCGCGCCTACCGGACCGGCGACCGGGTCCGGCAGCGTGAGGATGGCGTATACGAATTTCTCGGACGTTTCGACGACCAGGTCAAGATCGACGGTCACCGCATTGAACCCGGCGAGATCCGCGCGGCCATCGAGCAGCTCGACGGCGTGCGTGAATGCCGTGTTTTGGTGCGGAAGGGCCCGGCCGGGCAGAAGCGCCTGGCGGCCTACCTGCTGCCGTCCACCTTGTCCGTGGCCGACCTGCGCCGGCAACTCGCAAAGCGGCTGCCCGCGTACATGATTCCGCACTATTTCGCCTGCCTCGACAGCTGGCCGATCAACGCGAACGGCAAGCTCGACGCGTCCGCATTGCCGGATCCGTTTGCGGCGGCCGGGCCGCAGGGCGAGGCGCCCGGTTATGATGCGGTCCGCCAGGCGTGGTCGGCGGTGCTGGGACGCCTGCCCGAATCGCCCGATACCAACTTTTTCGATGCGGGGGGCACCTCGCTGGAGGCCATGCAATTGCACGAGCTGCTGCAGCAGCAAGCGCCGGTGACGCTCTCGTCCACTTTCGTGTTCGAGCACGCGACCATCGCCACCCAGCAGGCCGCGCTTGCCGGGCCCGCGGCGCGGACCGCGGGTCCCGGCCGCGGGGCACTGCGGCGCGCCGCGCAGGCGGCGCGCAGCCGAGCGCGGTAGTCGTCATGGAGGAGGTAAACCAGCCGTTGCCTGCAAACAGCCTGGCGGTCGTCGGGATGAGTGCCCGTTTTCCCGGCGCCGACAACGTGGGGCAGTTCTGGGAACTCCTTTGTGCCGGCCGGGAAGGGATCCGGTTCTTTGCGCCGAATGAGCTCGATCCGCTGGTACCGCAAAGCATGGCGGCCCGGGACGACTATATCCGCGCCAAGGGCGTGATAGCCGACTACGATCGCTTCGACGCGGCCTTCTTCGGCATTACGCCGCTGGAAGCGGCGGTCATGGATCCGCAGCAGCGGCTCCTGCTGGAGCTCGCCTGGTCCGCGCTGGAGCATGCAGGCCACCGCCCGTCGGCTTTCGATGGCCTGATCGGTGTCTTCGTTGGCATGAACTGGAATCGCTACCGCGCACAGATTCTCGCGAGCCGCCCCGACATCACGGCCAGGATCGGGGAATTCAATGCAGCGCTTGCCAACGAGTACGATTTCCTGGCCACCCGTATCTCCTACAAGCTCAACTTGCGCGGGCCGAGCGTAACCGTCGGCACGGCCTGCTCGACCTCTCTCGTGGCCATTGCCCAGGCCGCCCAGTCGCTGCTCAACTATGAGTGCGACATCGCGCTGGCCGGCGGCGCATCGCTCTCGGTGCCGGTGCACGCGGGCTACCTCTACCAGGAAGGCGGGATGCTGTCGGCCGACGGTCACTGCCGGCCGTTCGACGCCGACGCCAGCGGCACCACCTTCAACGACGGCGCGGGCGTGGTGGTGCTGCGCCGGCTCGAGGATGCGATCGCCGAGGGCGATCACGTGTACGCGGCGATCCGCGGGTTCGCGGTCAACAACGACGGCTCGGACAAGGTCAGCTATACGGCGCCGAGCGTCGCGGGCCAGGCCGGGGTCATCCGCTCCGCCCTGGAGCATGCCGACGTGGACCCCAGCACGATCGGCTTCGTCGAGACCCACGGCACGGCGACACCACTCGGCGATCCCATCGAGGTCGCGGCACTCAAACAGGCCTTCGGCGTGGAGGATACGGCGGCGCGGCAGACCTGCCTCTTAGGCTCGGTGAAATCCAATATCGGCCACCTGGTGCATGCGGCGGGAGTCGCCGGCTTCATCAAGGCGGTACTTGCCGTCTACCACGGCAAGATTCCCCCCACGCTGCACTTTCGCAAGCCCAACCCGCGCCTGGAACTCGACAGCGGCCCGTTTCACGTCAATTCCGAGCTTTTGGAGTGGCGCCCGGGGGGACCGCGGCGGGCCGGGGTCAGCGCTTTTGGCGTCGGCGGTACGAACGCGCACGTGATCGTCGAGGAACCGCCGCGGGTCGCCGCCGCCGAATACGCGGATGGAACCGGCATGCTGTGCCTTTCTGCCAGGGAGGATGACGCGCTGGCGCGGGCCACGCGCGGCCTGCGCGACTGGCTCGGGGATGCGGCGCCGGCCCTTTCCCACGCCTCCGTGCTGCACACCCTGCAATTCGGACGCGAGCGGATGCGGTGCCGGAGCGCCTGGATCACCCATTCGCTGGCCGACGCCTGCGAGGCGCTGGATGACGCGCGCCGCGCCGTACGCGGAAAGGCGATGCCCGGGCGCCGGATCGGGTTCATGTTCACGGGGCAGGGAGCCCAGCGGCCCGATATGGGCGCGGGCCTGCGCGAGCAATCCCCTGTGTTTCGCGAGTGGTTCGATCGCGGCCTTGCGTGCTTGCGCGATCACGGCGGACCCGATCTCGAAAGCGCGCTGTTTACCGCGTCGGGGGCCAGCGAAAAAAGTATCGAAGCCACGGCCGTTGCGCAGCCGGCGCTGTTTTTGTTCGAGTTCAGCCTGGCAAAGGCGCTGGCATCCATCGGCGTCGAGCCGGCGCTGCTGCTCGGTCACAGCATCGGCGAGTTTACCGCGGGCGCGATCGCGGGTGTGTTCACGTTCGAAGATGCGCTCGCCATCGTTGCGGCTCGCGGTGCGGCGATGCAGGCACAGCCCGAAGGCAGCATGCTTACGCTGTTCTGCTCCGAGGAGGAGGCGCGGGAATTCGTTACCGGCCCGATCGAGCTCGCCGCGGTCAACGGCCCTGAGCTCACCGTGCTGTCCGGTCCCACCGCCGCCATCAACGGTTTGCAGGAGGAGCTCGAGAAACGCGGGAAGAGCTGCAAACCGTTGCGGACGTCGCATGCGTTTCACTCCGCGATGATGGAACCGGCCGTCGAGAAACTGGCCGCGGTTTTATCCCGCGTGGAGCTGAATGCCCCGCGTATCCCGATCGTATCGACCGCGACGGGCGTGCTGCTGAGCGACGCCGCCGCGACCGACCCCGCGTACTGGGCGCGCCAGCTGCGCGAGCCGGTGCGGTTTGCCGCGGCGGTGGAGACGGCCGCGGCAGGCGGCCCCTGCGTGCTGGTGGAAGTCGGCCCCGGCAAGGCGCTGACCACCCTCGCGAGCCAGTGCCGGCATTCCGAGCCGCCGGTGGCGTGCGCCGCGAGTCCCGAAGCCGGGATCGGCCCCTCGGCTTTGCGCCAGCTCTGGGAAGCCGCCGCACGCTGCTGGGTCAACGGCGCGGACATCGATTTTAGCGCTCACTGGGGCGAGCGCCGCCCGCGAAAAGCGCCGCTGCCGGCGTACGCGTTCGCGCGTACCCGTCACTGGGTCGACCCGGCGGAACCGCGCCAGGTGGCCGCGAACGTCCCGACTGTCACCGGCGCCCCGCTGCCGGAGACGTCTCCCAAACCAGAAAACACGCAAACGGAACGGAAATCCATGAACGAATCGGCACGCCTGGACAGCCTCAGGACCCGCATTGCCCGGGTGTTCGAAGACACATCAGGATACGACCTGGACGACGCGGATCCGGACGCCGGGTTTCCGGAACTCGGCTTCGACTCGCTGCTGCTCACACAGGTCAGCACGGCGCTGAAGCAGGAGTTCGGCGTGGCGGTGAGCTTCCGCGAGCTGATGGAAGAGTACACGACGCTGGGGGAGCTTTCGGCGCACCTGGCCTTGCAGGTGCAAGACGATGCACCCGGCGGCGAACCGGAGACCGCGATCGCCGCCGCACCACCACCACCGCCGGCGAGTACGATGATGACGAACATTACCGACACGAAGGCCCCCGACGACGTAAAGGCCCTTATCGAGCGGCAGCTCGAGCTGATGCAGTTCCAGTTGCAGCTGCTCGCGGGAAATCCGGCCGCCGCTGCCGCGGCCGCGCCCCCTGCCGCAGCGGCATCCGTCGCAGCCGCGCCGCCGGTGGCAGCCGTAGCGTCGGCTGCAGCCGCGGCCGAGGCGCCGGACACCGGGGACTCGAAGCCGAAGCGCACGCCCGGCACGCGCATCCAGAAGACCGGCTCCGCGCAACAGCTCACGCGCGCCCAGCAGGCGTACATCGACAAGCTGATCCGGGATTACACGGCCGCGACGGCCGCTTCGAAGGAATTCGTGCGCAAGCACCGCCGTCACCTCGCGGATCCGCGCACGGTATCCGGCTTCAATCCCACCCTGAAAGAGATGGTCTACCCGATCGTCACGAACCGCTCCCGCGGATCGAAACTGTACGACCTGGACGGCCGGGAATACATCGACATTACCAATGCCTTCGGCCCGATATTTTTCGGCTATTCGCCCGATTTCGTGACCGAGGCGGTGCTGCGCCAGATCGCCGAGGGCATCGAGACCGGGCCGCAATCGCCACTCGCCGGCGAAGTCGCGGAGCTTTTCTGCGAGCTCACGGGCAACGAGCGGGTCGCTTTCGCCAACACGGGTTCGGAGGCCGTGCTGGCGGCGCTGAGGCTCGCGCGCACCGTGACCGGCCGCGACAAGGTCGTAATCTTCGACGGCGCCTATCACGGCATTTTCGATGAAGTGGTGGTGCGGGCGGGCCGCGAAGGCGCCGGCCTGCCCGCCGCGCCGGGAATTCCGCGGGCCATGACCTCGAACATCATCGTGCTGCCTTACGGCAGCGACGAGACGCTCGAGCGGATTCGATCGCTGGCGCCGGAACTGGCCGCGGTGATGGTGGAGCCGGTGCAAAGCCGGCATCCCGGGTTGCAACCGGCGGACTTCCTCCGCGAGGTGCGCAAGATCACCGAGCAATCGGAGACGGCGTTTATCTTCGACGAGGTCGTTACCGGGTTTCGCGTGCACCCCGGCGGCGCGCAGGCGCACTTCGGCATCCGTGCCGACATCGCGGTCTACGGCAAGGTCGTCGGCGGCGGCTATCCGGTCGGGCTGGTCGGCGGCAAAGCCCGCTTTCTCGACGCGTTGGACGGCGGCCAGTGGCAGTATGGCGACGACTCGATCCCGGAGGTCGGTGTGACCTTTTTCGCCGGCACATTCGTCCGCCACCCGCTGGCGCTGGCCGCATGCAAGGCGGTGCTGACCCGCATGAAGGAGGAGGGCCCTGCGCTGCAGGAGAACCTTGCCGCTCGCACGCACAGCATGGTCGAGGAGCTCCGGCGCTTCCTGCAGGAGATCGATGCCAAAGTCACCATCGAGGATTTCTCGTCGTTCTTCTATATTTCGGTGCCGCCGGATGACCCGTATGGCGGATTGCTGTTCTACCTGCTGCGCCAGCGCGGTATACACGCGTGGGAGTTTCGGCCCTGCTTCCTGACGACCAGTCACTCGGACGCCGACATCGAAGCGATCAGGAATGCATTCATCGCATCCGTCTCCGAGCTCGTCCTGCAGGGCCTCCTGCACGGCGATGCGGTCGCGGTGGAACGCCTGAGCAAGGCTGGGGCGGGCGCTCCCCCGGTCGCGGGTGCCCGGCTGGGCAAGGATCGCTCGGGCAAGCCGGCCTGGTTCGTGGCCGACCCGGAACGGCCGGGCAAGTACATCAAGGTAGACGACCGACGCGCGTCGTGATCGTTGGAAGGACATACAGCGAATGAATGCAGGACTGGAGGATTTCGACCCGTTCAGGGGCGGTGAAATAGCGCGCGTTGCACCGAGCACCGAGCCGCAGCGTGAAGTCATTGCGTCCGCGATGATGAGCGCGGAGGCGAACACCGCGTTCAATGAAGCGGTGTCGCTCACGATCGAGGGAGCGCTCGAGCCCGCTGCCATCGAATCGGCACTGCGCGGCATCGTCGAACGGCACGATGCGTTACGGATGACATTCACGCGCTCGGGCGAGGAACTTTGCGTCACGGATGAGAACCGTTTCTCGCTCGAGATCGTCGATATCGGCGGCGGCGAGGCGGACGCCGGCGAGCCGCGGCTGCGCGAGCTGTGGACGGAGCTTGTGAGCACGCCCATGGATCTCACCCATGGCCCGTTGTTCAGGGCCATCTTCGTGCGGCGCGGCCCGGAACGTGCGGAGCTGATCCTGCTGGCCCATCACGTGATCTGCGACGGCTGGTCGTTTTCTGTCCTGCTCGAGGAGCTCTCGTCGATGCTGGCCGAGCCGCCGCGTGCGCTCGAACCCGCGGTGAGCTTCGCGGATTTCGCCGAGCGGCAGGCAGCAGAAGCCGCCTCCAATGCCGACATCGATTTCTGGCTGGACCGCTTCCAGCAGTTGCCGCCGCCGCTGGAGTTGCCGCTGGACCGTCCGCGTCCGCTGGTGCGCGGTTTCCGCGCAGAGCGGACGGATTTCATCTTCGACCCGGAGCTCACGGCCGCCATCCGGACCACGGCCGGCAAGATCAGGGCGAGCGTCGTCAACGTCGCGCTGGGCGGGCTCGCGCTGTTGCTGCACCGGCTGTGCGGGGTCGAGGATCTCGTGATCGGCCTGCCGGTAGCGCGGCAGAGCACCGCCAACCTGGAAAGCCTCGTCGGGCACGGCGTGCAGCTGCTGCCGATCCGGCTCAAGGTGGAGCCGGGCGAGCCGTTTGCGGCCGTCGTGGCGCGCGCCCGTTCGGCCGTGCTCGATGCGCAGGAGCATCCCGGCTTCACCTTCGGAACGCTGGTGCGCGAGCTCGGACTGAGCGGCGACGGGTCACGCGTGCCGCTCATCCCCGTGGTTTTCAACATTGATCAGCCGCTGCCGCCAATGTCCCTGGGCGGAGCGAGCGCGGTGGTGCGGACCGTGCCGCGGGTCGCGGAGAATTTCGAGATCTTCCTGAACGTCCTGCCGACGGCCGAATCACTGGTCGTGGAAGCTACGTTCAACTCCGGGCTGTTCGACGAGGCGTCGATCCGGGCCTGGCTCGGCGCGCTGCGTTCGATCCTCCTCGAGGCGTCCCGGGATCCGCAGAAAAGCGTGTCCGAAATCGTGCTGACGCACGACCTGCTAGAGCCGTACCGGCGCCTGAACGATACCGCGCGCGAGCACGCGAGCGATGTCTGGCTCGAGGAGCTGGCACGTCATGCGGCGGCGTCGCCGGAAGCACCGGCCGTCGCGGATGCGGCGGGGCAGCTGACGTACGCCGAGCTCGATCGTCGCTCGTCGCAGCTCGCCTACCTGCTGCACGAGCGCGGCATCGGTGCCGGAGACCTGGTCGCACTGCACCTGGAACGCTCGGCCGGATTGCTGGTCGCAATCGCCGGGGTACACAAGTCCGGCGCGGGTTACGTACCGCTCGATCCCGGGTTCCCCGAGTCGCGGCTCGAATTCATGCTGCGGGACTCCGGGGCGAAGCTCATCCTGACGGACAGCGAATTACCGCCGGCGCTTGCCGCCTGCGGCGTGCCGCCGCAGGCGCTGCCCCTGCCCGCGGATGAACACGCGCCGGTGGAACTTCCCCGGGTTCGGGCCGAAGACATTGCCTACGTGATCTACACGTCCGGCTCGACGGGCAAGCCGAAGGGCGTGCGCGTCCACCATGGGGCCGTTGCCAATTTCCTGCACGCCATGGCGGAGCAGCCGGGGCTCTCGTCGGCGGACCGGCTCCTGGCCGTCACGACGCTGTCCTTCGACATCTCGGTGCTGGAGCTGTTGCTGCCGCTCCTGTGCGGGGCCAGCGTTTACGTGGCCGCGAAGGACCAGGCCGGCGATGCCCGGCAGCTCGAGCAGCTCCTGGAAACGGAAGACATCACGATCATGCAGGCCACGCCGGCCACCTGGCGCCTCCTGCTCGCGAACGGCTGGAGAGGAAGCCGCCGCCTGAAATGCCTCTGCGGCGGCGAGCCGCTGCCGCTCGACCTGGCGCAGAAGCTCGCGACCCGGGTGGCCTCGCTCTGGAATTTGTACGGACCGACGGAGACGACCATCTGGTCCACCTGTCGGCGGATCGCCTCCGACTGCGAGCGGGTCACGGTCGGTCGCCCGATCGACAACACGGAGGTGTATGTCCTTGCGGAAGACGGCGCGCTCATGCCGCCGGCGATACCCGGCGAGCTCTGCATCGGCGGGGCCGGCGTCGCACAGGGTTACCTGAACCGCCCGGAGCTCACCGCGGATCGGTTCGTGCAGCATCCCGAGTTCGGCCGCTTCTACCGCACCGGTGACAAAGCCCGGCTCCTCGCCGGCGGCGATCTCGAGCATCTCGGGCGCCTCGACGACCAGGTCAAGGTGCGCGGCTTTCGCATCGAGCTCGGCGAGATCGAGGCCGTTTTGCAGGAACAGCCGGACGTCGCGCGGGCCGCGGTTCACGTGTGGCAGGCGAAGCCGGGTGACTTGCGGATCGTCGCCTGCTGCGTCCCGGAAGCGGGCCGGAGCATCGCCCCGATCAAACTGCGGAAGGGCCTGCGAAGCCGGCTGCCCGAGTACATGGTTCCCCAGTATTTCCTGGCAGTCGAAGCCATCCCGCTGACGCCGAACGGCAAGATCGACCGCCGCTCCCTGCCGGTGCCGGTCGTCAGCGACAGCCGGATCGGCCAGCGCGAGGCGCCCGCCACGCCCGTGGAAACCGCCATAGCGGAGATCTGGACCGCGCTGGTGAAACCCGAGCGGCCGATCGGTCGCGAGGATCGCTTCTTCGAGATCGGCGGGCACTCGCTGCTTGGCCTGGAGGCCCTGCGCCAGATGGAAGAGCGTTTCGGGACACGGCTGCACGCACGTATCCTGTACCAGGAGAACCTTGCGGGCATCGCGCGCCAGTGCGGCGATGAGGCGCGGGCCATCGGTGAAGCCGCGGCTTCCCGCCCGGCACCGCTCCCGGAGAACGCGCGGCGCCTGCTGTCCGACATGCAGGAGTTCATCCACGGGAATGTCTCCCGCCTGCCGAACGCCTGCCGTTATCACGTGCCGTTTTCGTTCCGCATCGCCGGCGCGCTGGACGTACCGCTGTTCGAAGCCAGCCTGAAGCACGTGTTCGCACGGCATGCCGTGCTGCGCAGCGTCGTTGCGGAGGATGATGAAGGTGCCTGCCTCTCCCTGATCCACGCCGATGAGGCCTGCCGCCTGCACTACGTCGACCTCCGCCATGAGAGCGACGGCGAGGCAGCGGCGCTGCGGGCAATGGTTGCGGCCACCCGCGAAGCGCTCGATGTGCGCCAGGGGCCGCTCGTGCGGCTGCAGCTCCTGCAGCTGGCCGGCGGCGAGCACGTGTTTTTCTTCATGCCCCACCAGCTCGTGTTCGATGGCTGGTCGTTCGACCTGTTCCTGCGCGAGCTGGATCGTGCGTACACGCACGGGGGCCGGCCGGACGATCCACCCCTCGCGCTGGATTTCCCGGACTATGCCGTTTGGCAGCGGACACGCGCCGGCGCTACGCCCGCGGCCGCATTCTGGGAGACGGAACTCCGGGACCCGCTGCCGCCGCTTGCCTGGCCTGGAAGCGCAAAGGACGATGCGCCGGCCCGATTGCAGTTCCGGATTCCGGCGGAGCAGATCCAACGTGCGGAAGCGCTGTGCAAGCAGGGTGGGGTGAAGCTTCAGAACCTGCTGCTGGCGGTTTTCGTGCGTGTGCTCGGAGCCGCGGCGGGACGCGAGGAACTGATGATAGGCCTGGCTGCCTCGGGACGTTACCTGCCGGAGACGGCCGCGATGATCGGACCCTTCTACAGGAACCTGCCGCTCAGGCTCCGGTCGTCGCCGGAGCGTGACCTGCTTTCGGCCGCGGCGGCGATCGAGCAGCGCGTGGATGCGGCCGCCGATCACCAGGACGTGCCGTACTGGACCCTGGCGGAGCTCGCAGGCTCCGCGGAAGCGCTGTCCGCCCTGGGCCGGATCGCGTTCAGTTTCCAGGAAGCGCGCGGCCGGAATCTCGAGCTCGGCGGGATACCGCTGCACCAGATCAGTGTGCCGCGGCCGGGCATGGAGGCGGATCTTGAATTCTGGATGCGCAATACCCCGGAGTGCCTCATTGCCAGCTTCGACTACCGCAGTGGACTCGCGGAGCAGGCATTGATCGAGGCGCTGCGGGATGACTTCGTCCAGGCGCTGGATACGCTGACCGCGGGAGGCGGAGCGCCGGTGTCCTACCGGTCCGCCGGGCGCCTTGGGTCGGCCGACCGTCCGCGGCCGGCGGGGGGGCGTGACGCTGCGCTGCAGCCGGGATGATGCGGTACCTGTGCTGTAGATGATCGAAGCCTTCTTCCTCGAGACTGGCGAGCACGAGCTGCTTGCCATTTATCACGCAGCCGCCAATCCGGGCAGCGACGTGCTGACCGTCGTCTGTCCGCCGCTGTTTTCCGAAGGCATGCGTACGCAGCTCGCGCTGCGGGAGCTTGCCATTTCGCTCGCCGAAGCCGACCAGCACGTGCTCCGCTTCGACTGGCGCGGAACCGGGGATTCGAGCGGTTCGCTCGACGACGTGCGGGTGGCGGACTGGTTCGCGGATGTCGTGGCCGTCATTGACGAGGGGCGCGACATCACCGGTGCCGGCCGAGTCAATGCCGTGGGCGTGCGCGCCGGCGCGCTGTTCCTGTGCGGTGCGTTGCAAGCCGGCGCCGCGGTCGCAAATGCCGTGCTGTGGGACCCGGTCCCGACCGGCGCCGACTACCTTGGGCAGTTGCGGCGCATAAGGGAGCGCATGGTTAGCCGCAATCGCCACCTGGACCGCACCATGCGCCGGCTTGCGGAACGCGAGCTCGGCGGGCAGCGGCTGCCGCAAGAGCTTCTGCGCGACATCGAGGCGCTCGACGGCAGTGTGTACGAGCGCCTGCCGGCGGGGCGCGTGACGGCCATCGTGACCGACGAGCGTGGGGGCTTCGGGCGCACCTCGATCGAGAGTCGTGCGGTGCGATTCAACTGCAACTGGGAAACGGATTCCGAGGACATCATGCTGCCGCGTCCCGTACTCGAGGGAATACGAGAGTGCCTGCTGGAACGTTGAAAGAGGAACCTCTGCAGCTGGGGCAGGGCGGGCGTTTGTTCGCCATCCTGTGTGAGCCCGTCCAGAGGAACGCCGACCGGCCCGTCTTCGTCTTTTTGAGCGCGGGGCTGCTGCACAGGGTGGGGCCTTCCCGGCTGCACGTCACGCTGGCACGGCAGCTTGCGGAACTGGGCTTTGCATCGCTGCGGGTCGACCTTGCCGGTAAGGGCGACAGCCCCGGCCGCGGGTCCATGACGAACCAGGAAACCGTGGCATTGGACTTCGAGGACATTCGCGGTGCCCTGAAAGCGCGCTATGGCGAATTCTCGATGGTGCTCGCGGGTTTGTGCTCCGGCGCGGACAACGCGATTCGCCTCTGTATAAAAGAGCCGCGGGTCGAAGGCTTGCTGTTGCTGGATCCGATCTGCTTCCGGGATGCAGGTTTCCAGCGCCGCGCGTGGGCAGGGAAGTGGCTCAACCCGCGCCGCTATTTACGCACGCTGAAGCGGTGGCTCCGCCGTGACGCCCGGACCGAGGCGCCTGGCACGGATGCTCCCGGCAGCGCGTTGATGCTGCGGGACCTGCCGTCGATCGAGCAGTTGCGCGGGGCGTTCGAGTGTATTCGCGAGCGCGGCGGAAGCGTGCTGTCGGTATTCACCCATTATGCCCTGAGCTACTACAACTCGCCCGGACAGCT
This sequence comes from uncultured Woeseiaceae bacterium, assembly GCA_964607425.1. Lineage (GTDB taxonomy): Bacteria > Pseudomonadota > Gammaproteobacteria > Steroidobacterales > Woeseiaceae > IDS-8. The sequence continues at coordinate 22,003 of CAZSKQ010000001.1, read as the reverse complement.
TCGATCCGTGCTTGAGATGAGCGATTACCCGAAGTTCTGCACCGAGATCTTCTGGCCTGAAGTCGAGCATACGTACAAGTTCGAGCTGCATCGTGAGCGCCTGCAAAAAGCGGTGCTGGCCTGGGCTCGCGGTTTCGCCTGAGGGGAGCAGGAGATGTCCGGCACCATACTGAAAAGGAAACTGATGGCGCTGATCGAGCTCGCACCCTGGGGCACCGATCTTTACCGGCGGTACTGGGTGTTTCCCCGCTCCTACACCGAGGTACTCGGCGTCTACGACAAGTACGAGGCGGCGCTGGCCGCGGCCGGCGGAGCGGAGCACGCGGCTTACGACCATAACAACGCGCGGAAATCGCTGGAGAAGGAACGCCGGATCGTCGACCAGTATTTCGAGGAGAGCGATTACCCGGCGCTGTTCTGGTTATCGCGGGCGTTCGCACGCGAGCGCAAAGTGCTGGAGCTGGGCGGCAGCGTCGGCTATGCGTTCTACAGTTTCGGACGGAAGCTGGAGTTCCCGGTCGACTTGGACTGGACCATCGTCGAGCTGCCGGAGGCTGTGCGCCTGGGGCGCCAGATCGCGGCAGAGCGGCACGAGCATCGACTCCACTTCGCGGAGGCGATCGACAACTCCGCGCGGTACGGCGTTTTCCTGACGTCGGGCACACTGCAATACATGCAAGAAACGGTCTGGGAGCTCCTCGGCGGGATGACAGAGCCCCCTGCGCACCTGCTCATCAATCGATTGCCCGCCTATGGCGGCGAGGCCTACTGGACCGTCCAGAATCTCGGTTTCCACAAGGTCCCGTACCGGATCTACTCGCGACCCGAGTTGATCGACTCGATGAACAAGCTGGGGTACAGGCTGCGCGACTCGTGGCACAAGCCGCGCAAGATCGTGATTCCGTTTGCGCCGGAACGCAGCGTCGACAGCTACCAGGGATTCTACTTCGAGCGGCAGCCGAATTGAACCGTGCCGCGCAGCGGCGTGCATTCCCAACAGGTGACAGACGATGCGAAACAAACCCGACAAATGGATCTCCTTCGACAGGGACGCTTTCAGCCCGATGCGCACCATACCGGTGCACCACGAGCTGGTCGATCATCCATTGCTCCAGCTACCGGCCTTGATTGAACTCGCGGACAGGATTCCGCAGAGATTTATCCGCTTCCACGCAGGCAATGTGGAGCCCGGAACATCGTTCGAGCACGCTCCGAAGACCCACGGCGTGGACATGCCGCCGCAGGAAGTCATCCGGAATATCGAGGAAGCGGGTGCCTGGCTGGCGCTGCATCATATCCAGCAGGACCCGCAATATGCGGCGCTGGTCGCCGAGGTGCTGGATGCGACCCTGCTGAAAATCGCGGGGAAGGATCGCGGCTTCCACAATTTCGCGGGCTGGGTGTTCGTAAGCGCGCCCGGCGCGATCACCCCGTATCACATGGATCATGAGAACAACTTCATCCTGCAGCTGCGCGGCGAGAAGGAAATACACGTTTTCGACCCGCTCGCGAGCGAGGTGGTTTCCGACAGGTGCCTCGAAGTATTCCACAGGACCTGGTCGCGCGAGCTCGTGACGTACGAGGAGTCGCACGAGGCGCACGCGTCGGTCTATCACGTGCAGCCGGGAGACGGTGCATACATGCCGACCACGGCGCCGCATTGGGTGCAGAACGGCAACAACGTCTCTATCACGGTGAGCTTTACGTATTATTCAAGTGAAGCGCGTCGTCGCGAGCGGCTGTATCAGCTCAACTGGCTGATGCGGCGGCTGGGAATGGCGCCCGCGCCCATCGGTCCGTCACCGGTGCGGGACCGGATCAAGTCCGCGCTGGCGGTGCCGCTGCTGGGACTGGAACGCACCGTACGGCGGCGCCGGCTCGTACGTGGCCGATTCGCACCGCTGCCGGTAAGTCGGAAGGCGATACGCGCCACCGGGTAAGCGAGCGGGTCAGTCAGGGTTCGAGCAGCCACGTCGGCAGCTCCTGCGGCGCCAGGAACTGCCGCAGCTCTGCGTTATAGGGGGCATACACCTTTCTCAGCGCCTCCATCGCTGCCGTGTTCGCATCGCGTGCCGCCGTCCCGCCGTTCAGGCGGTTATATACCGTGCGGATTCCGTTCTTCAGCTCGTAATGCTTGCGCCAGAACGACTCGGTTCGCATGTAGACGTGTGTCAGTAGCCGGTGCAGCTGCTTGTTCCGGTAGTGCAAGGTCCGGTTCTCGACTTCGAATGCATGCGAGTCAAGGCATGCCGTGTCCAGGCCAAGCCACTCGCAGACCAGTCCGGTCAAGGCTTTCCCGCTTGCCTTCAGGTCGTCGAAGAAGAGCACCTTCAGGTCATCGCCGAAGACGGCTTTCCACGTCCTGAGGTAATTCACGTAAAAGCCGTCCTGCAATCCGCGCGTGTACACGTAGGAGCCGCCGTCCCCGGGCCGCCATTTCAGCGATGCATCCACAAACTCGTCGAAGCTGAATCCTTCCGGGAGCTCGGAGTGTGCGATCGCCCGGTCGTACATTGAGACCAGCCGGTCGACCGGATCGCGCAGGATCACGATTATCTTCGCCTCGGGCAGGTTTTCACGGACGAGTTCGGCGATTCGGCCCCGTGCACACAGGTAGTCGGGGCTTGCGTACATCCGGTAGCGTTCGCCCCGGCTGTGGCGGAATTGAGCTGCCAGCTCGCTCAGCGGCAGCGTGATGCCGTGGTTGGCCATGCGCGAAAAAAATTGCAGCTCTTTACGGGGCGACGGATAGATATCCGGATGCCGCCCGAGATAGTGATACAGCGACGTCGTGCCGGCCTTGTGGACACCGGCGATGATCAGGTTCGGCAATGCAGCCGGGCGGCTTGCAGCTGCAGTCATGAAATTCCTCGGGGGTGTAGTGTCGGCTGCGGCTGATATGCGGGGCGGGCCGCGCCGATCAATTTACAACGAGCGCGCCGTCAAACGCAATGCGGGATTCCGGTGCACGGTGAAGCAACCGGGCGGGACCCGCATGGCGAGGTTCCGGGCGGTAGGCTATATTTATTCCCGTCGTGCCTGTATTTCGGCGCGGCTGTCGCCGCGTCCCGGTTGCGGACTCCGGCACAGTCCTGTGTCGCTCCCCGGCGGCAGCTCGCCTGCCCGCGATGCCGCCTCCCTCGCCCGTATAGAAGAGCAGGAATGAACAGCAACAACACAGTAACCTGCCTGCTGCCGGTCACGGAGCGTTCGTGACGGACAAACTGCGGGTCGGGCTGTTGCTCGATGGGTACGACGTGCCGGCATGGGCCGCCCTCATGCTGCGGAGGATCATGCAGAGCGCGCACGCGGAAATAGTGCTGGCAATCCTGAACGCCGCACCGCGGCAGGAGCTCACGTTCGCTGAAAAAATCCGGATCCGGTGGCGGATGATCCCGTCGCGGCTGGTGGGTCGTGTGCTGCATCGCTTCCAGCATCGCCTGATGGAATGCGTGGAATGCGAGCCCGATGCTTTCGCAAGCGTGGACCTTCAACCATTGCTGCGAGACGTGCCGGCCGTGCACGTGCGGCCAACGCAAAAGACGTATTCGGACTATTTCAGCGATGACGACATTGCCGCGATCGAGGCCTACGCGCCAGACGTGCTGGTTCGCCTGGGCTTCCGCGTACTGCGCGGTGCGATCCTTACCGTCGCGAGATTCGGGGTATGGTCGTATCACCATGGCGATTACCTCGTCAATCGCGGCGGGCCGGCAGGGTTCTGGGAAACCATGGAGTCCTGGCCGGAAACCGGCACGGTGCTGCAGATACTGACGGAAGACCTGGACGGCGGCGTGATCCTCTTCCAGTCGTGGTCGATGACCAACCAGCGCTCGGTCACGCTCAACAATAATGCGCGCTACTGGACATCGGCGTCTTTCCTGCCGCGGATGCTGGACCGTCTTGGCACGCTGGGTGAACAGCGCTTCTTTGCGGACGTCAAGCGGCGCAATGGCTTTCCGGCGTTCTATTCCAACCGGCTGTACACGAAACCCGGTAACGGGAAGCTCGCCGTTTTGCTGTGCCGGAAGCTCGTGGAGAAGCTCAGGCGGCGGCTGTACGTGAAGATATGGCTCGAACAGTGGTGCCTCATGTATGCGCAGCAGAAGGATATCTCCACCTCGCTCCGGCGCTTCAAGGCTATTGTCCCGCCTCGCGACCGGTTCTGGGCGGACCCGAACGTCACATACCGCGACGGTGCATACTTCGTCTTCCTGGAAGAGTTCGTGAATTCCCGGGGCAAGGGGCATATCGCCGTTATGACGATCGGTGAGGATGGCAACTACACCGCTCCGCTGAAGATTATCGAGGAACCGCACCACCTGTCGTATCCTTTTGTCTTCTCCTGGCAGGATTCTCTGTACATGCTTGCCGAGGCATGGGAGAAGAAGACCGTGCCGCTTTACCGCTGCGTCGAGTTTCCAAGGCGTTGGATTTTCGAGCGCAACCTGATGGAGGGCATCCAGGCGGTCGACCCGACGATGTTTTACCATGCAGGTAAGTGGTACCTGTTCGTCGGGCTCGCGGAGAATCCAGGCGGGTCGCCGATGGACGAACTTTTCCTGTACTACTCCGATGATCCGGTATCGGGGTCATGGGTGCCGCACCCGATGAACCCGATCGTCTCCGACGTAAAAGCGGCACGGCCGGCCGGCCGCATCATCGAGCGAAACGGCGCGTTGTACAGACCGAGCCAGGATTGCAGCGGCCGCTACGGAGCCGGGCTCAACTTGAACCGTATCGCGAAGCTCAGCGAAACGGAGTATGAAGAGGTGAAAGTGGGCGGTATTCGTCCCAATTGGTGTCCGGGCATATGCGGCGTGCATACGCTCACGCATGACCGCCAGCTCACTGTAGTCGATGTCAACCGCAGGCGCGCCCGCTATTGGTGATGTTGTCCGCGTGGAGTGTGTGCTGGCGTCACTCCCGGGTTTTGCAACCCGGGATTCGTGCCGGTTCGAGGCACTAGCCGGGGTTGCGCCCGGTGGCTGCGACCTTTTTGGTCAGGATCCTGACGTCTTTTGCATACAGCTTGAACAGCACCCTGACCGCAAGATCCACCAGCCCCGTAATCGCCAGCCCGACGTAGTTCATCGGGTTCTTCCAGAAGACATACAACTTCAACGGATGAATCTTGATGTCCTCGAACCCTCCGAGCGTCATGATCTGTGCCAGGCTGAATTCCGTCACCGTGTAGAAGTGGTCGATGTTGTGTGACAGGTTCTCGGAACCGTAGACCGGATGGGCCCCGTTCATCGCGTAGGCGACGAGCAAGCCGTCCTTGCGCAAGGACTGCCGGCATAGCGCGAGGAAGGAGATCGACTCATCCAGTGTCAGGTGATTGAGTTCCTGCTCCGCGATGATGACATCGTAGGCATCCGGGTGAGTTGCCACGTGCTCGAAGCCCCGCTCGACGCGGCACCTCAGGCGGCGGCGCTCGGCAAAAGCGATCTTGTCCGGAGAGGAATCGATGCCGAGCACGTTCTTGTAGCCCGCATCGGACAGCGTCTTGACGAGATAACCGGGACCGCAGCTGACGACCAGGATATCCACGTTCTTGTCAGTGGGCAGCAGGGGAAGGAAATTCGCCCGGTAATACGCATCGAATTTGGCGTAGCCGCTCTCTATATCGTCCGGGGCCTGCCAGAAGGAGTCGAATGGTTCGAGCCTTGCGGCCAGGCGGTCGGAGGAGACAGTGAGCGCTTGCGAGACCGGCTCTCGGGATTTACCAGCGGTTACGACCATCGAAAGACCTCCATTGCTATAGCCATCGGTGCTCCCGGTACCATGCGGCAGTCTCGCGGGCGCCGTCGGCGAACGAGCGCTGCGGCGGCAGGCCGAGCAGCGCATCCCGCTTTGCCGTCGAGAACTTCAGGCTCTTGCGGAAAAAATCCAGCCGGCGCCGGTGCAGCGGAGGCTGGATACCCGCGCGTCCGACCGTTGCTTCCATCGCGTCGGCAGCCAGCATCATCGGTAACATCGGTATATTCCATCGGCTGAGGCGCCCGTCGAGTGCGGCCGCGATGCTCTCGCACATTTCCCGGGTCGTGATCGCGTCGTCACCGGCCAGGACCAGCGGTTGTCCGGCGGCCTCCGGCGTGTCCAGCAACCGGTCGATGGCGAGCGCGAGGTCGTCCACGTGTATCGGCTGGTGCCGGTTGCCGCCGTCTCCCACCATCCAGAAGCGCCCCTTGCGTATCCCCGCGTAAAGCTTCAGCAAACGCCGGTCCCATGGACCGTAGGTTTCGCCGATGCGGCCGATGAACACCCGCAGCCCGTGCTGCCTTCCCTCCGCGGCGAGCATCGCTTCGGCTGCTGCCTTGGATCGGCCGTAAGCATTGTCCGGTGTCGGTGGTGTGTCTTCGTTGAGCATGGAGCCGTCGGTGATACCGTAAACGCCGATCGAGCTCGCGTAGAAGAAGCGCCGCACACCCTGCTGCGCCGCGCAGCGGACGAGTTCGCGCGTCGCATCGACATTGACTCGCGTGAAGTAATCGTCGCTTACGTTCGCCTCGTGTTGCGCCGCGGCCAGGTGCACAACCGTGTCGATGCCGCGGCAAGCCTCCTCCATCTGCCCGGCCGCAGAAAGGTCCGTCACGAGCAAGGGCACGCCGGCCTTGCGCAAGGCGTCCGCGCGTTCTTCCTCCAGTGCGCTCCGCACCATCCCGGTTGCCTTAAGCTCGTCACCGCGGGCCAGCCACAGCTCCGACAGCCGGCAGCCGATGAATCCGGTGGCGCCGGTGATCAGCGTCCGCGACATGCGATATCCAGTTCATCTGCATCCGGGATGCTCATGGCTGCGACGCAAGGTTCGGAGATCCGGCCTGCGTGCGACTGGGTCGGGAAACGGCTGATAACGGCCTCCAGCTCCTGCTGCCGGCGCTGGTCCGTCCAGCCGAGCCGCTCCCCCATGAAGTCGGCGCAGGCCTGCAGCACCTTCCTGCCGGGATTGCCGGCGGCCGCCAGGGGCGTTCGGCGGAAGACGACGTCGGCCAGCGTTTGCGCCATTTCGTTCTCGATTGCCTCCTGGATCTGCGCACCGACTATTTCGCTGCCGTGGATGCGATCGAGCGTACCGGACGCACGCCCGCGTTCCGCGACGGCCAGCGCCTCGCTGCCGTAGAGCGACGCGAGCTCGCCGGCCATGCACTCGCCACCCTCCCGCGTCAACCGGTCGCGCAGGTCGCCTTCCAGGGTGACGAAGTCGTCGAAATCGCCGCCGATGAGCGGCACTGCCGCGGAATCCGGTGTTGCGCCTTTGCGCCGCAGTTTGCGATCGACGATGTCCAGCGCCTTCGCGGCATCCCCGCGCGCCATCGTGTGGCGCACACCGATCAACGTGACCAGCCCGTCCAGCCCGTGTGCAACGGCGCTGTCGACGAGGTGTGAACGCTTGCCGAATTCGAGCTGTGCGCCGGTCTCGTCGCTGTCGCCGAACGGCACGAGTCCCGCGTTCACGAGCCGGATGTCTTCACGCCGGATCGGCATCCAGCCAAGTGATGCATTGAACTCTCCCAGCAGGCGATCCATTTCAGGCTCCGGGATTTCAATGGCGTCCGGGCCCTTGGGATAGACGACATGCCAGACACCGACCAGCCGCCGCCCGCGCCACGGCACGACAAACAGGTGCCGGGCCCCGCGCCCGATTTTCTGGCCCCGGTCGACGGACCGCCCCTGCACGGCGAGCGCGTACCCGGGCTCCGGTGCGCCATCGATGATGAAGCAGGTATCGCGGGAGTACACGCCACCCTTCGGGATCGTGAGCGCCTGCCCGTTCTGCAGCAAGCGCTCCGACCAGGGCCCCGCGGCATTGATGACCACCCGGCTGCCGATCTCGAACTCGTCGCCGGTCAGGCGATCGCAGGCAAGAATTCCGTTGATGCTGTCGCCGCCGCGAATGAACGAGCGGGCTTCGACATAGTTCAGCGCGACGGCGCCGCGCGCCACGGCCGACTTCACGAACGCGAGAACAAGGCGCGGCGGATGGTACATCTGCGCGTCGTGGAAGACGGCGGCACCGGTAAGACCTTCGGGATCGAGGCCGTCGAAGCGCCGCAGCACTTCGTCCCGGCGCATGAAACTCGCAGGCGGCAGGTGTCGGCTCGGGTCCCGGATGCCGCGGTTGCGACCCACGGTCAGTACATCGTAGGCGAGAAAGCCGGCTCCAAGAAATTCCTTGCCGTGGCGCCCGTGGCCGTAGGTCGGCATCGCCACCGGCTGAGGACGGACGAGGTGCGGCGCGATCCGCAGCAAGGCGCTCTGTTCGGCAGAGGACGCGCGCAGCCGTGCGAGATCCAGGTGCTGCAGGTACCGAATGCCCCCGTGCACGAACTTGAACGAGTTGGCCGAGGTGCCGGAGGCGAAGTCATGCGCCTCCAGCAGCACGACTGAATAGCCGCGCAGCACGGCTTCCCAGGCGGCGCAGGCACCGAAAGCGCCGCCCCCGATAACGGCAACGTCGAATTGCTGTCCGCGGATCAATTCCGGATCTCTTTCCAAGGCAGTTTCCCAAGGTAATTTCCGTGTAGGAGCCCGTCTCGAGGGCGATTCGATCGGCGCGCCGGGGGTGCCCGCAAGACGGGTTCCGGCCGCAGCGGCTGCGCCGTGAAGACCTTTCAGGGAATTCTTGCGTGTAGGGCGCTGGAAGGGCTGCCAGCGCGGTCGCCCGACATTGTAGCGGAATTCGGGTCGGCGCAGTAGAACCCCGCAAGGCCGGCGCCGGCCAGGGAAGGGCCGGGGCTGCGTCCGCGAGCGGGCTCGTCTTCGCCGGGTCTTTTCGGTACATTGACTTGCAAAATCAACGAGGACAAGGCTGCCCGCCACCTCGCCGCAGCGGATTGCACGATTTGCGTATCTTGTTCGTCAATTACGAGTATCCGCCCCTGGGCGGCGGCGGCGGTGTGGTGAATGCGTGGCTCGCCGAGGAGCTGGCAAAGCGGCACGAGGTCGTCGTGCTCACCTCCGGCGCCTTCGATCTGCGCGAGCACGAGACGGCGCGCGACGTGGAGATCGTCCGCTGCCACACCTTGTTCCGGCGCGAGATGGCCGTCGCCAGCATGCCGGCAATGGCTACGTTTATCCTGAGCGGCAGCCGCGCCGGGCGCAAGCTGGTGCTGGAGCGCGAGTTCGACGTGGTCAATACACATTTCGCGCTCCCGACCGGACCGGTGGGCAATGCCCTGGCTCGCCGCCGGGGCCTGCCGAACGTGCTGTCCGTGCACGGCGGCGATCTCTACGATCCAAGCAAATGGATGTCCCCGCATCGTCACGCAATATTGCGCACGGTGGTCCGGCGTATTGTGCGCTCCGCCGATGCCGTAGTAGGACAATCGCGAAACACGAATGAGAACCTGCGGCGCTACTACGATCCCGTAATGGAGCCGGAATTGATTCCGCTGGGAATGCCGAGGCCGCCGGCGCATTCGATCGGGCGCAGTGAACTCGGGCTCGCGCCGGATGACTTCGTGATGATCACCATTGGCCGGCTGGTTGCCCGCAAAGGCATGGACCAGCTGGTGCGCATTCTGGCGCGGCTCGAGCACCAGCTGGCGCACCTGGTGGTGATCGGCGACGGGCCGGAACTGGGCGAACTGCAGGGACTGGCACGGGACTTGCGCGTCTCCAGCCAGGTTACGTTCACGGGATTCGTTTCCGAGCAGCGGAAGGTGGATTGGCTCGCGGCATCGGACCTCTACGTGTCCACCAGCCAGCACGAAGGTTTCGGGCTGGTATTTCTCGAGGCCATGGCGCAAGGGCTGCCTATCGTCTGTTACGACCATGGCGGACAGACGGACTTCCTTACGCATGACGTGAACGGCAGCGTAGTGCGGCTGAACGATCTTGACGCGTTCACGGCGGCCGTGCGCGAGTTCGCGTCGAATGACGATAAGCGTCAATCGGTCGCCGGGCACAACCGCTCCGACGTGGAGCGGTATTTCATTGAGAGCTGCGCCGACCGGTACGAGCAGCTGTTCGACGACGTCCGCCGGAAACGCCCGTCCTGATCGACGCGGCACGCCGCCGGTCAGGGCCTGAGCTGCGGCTGGGGCCGCAGGTGTCCCGGTCTCGCAGCGACGAGCACGGCGCGATAAACGGCAGCGTAGCGTTCCGCGATCTGGTCCCAGGTGTATTGCTCCAGCACGCGTTCCCGCTGTGAATGGCTGATCTCTTTGCGTGTATCGATATTCGACGTGAGCCGCAGGATGTTCTCGCGCAACGAGATTGGTTCGCCGGGTGGGCAGAGCAGGCCGTCGATCCCGTCGCGCACCGTTTCCGGGATTCCGCCGACGTTCGAGGCTGCGATCGGCAGCCCGCAGGACATTGCCTCGGCAAATACGAGGCCGAAAGACTCGGTCTCCGAGGGCAGGACGAAAATGTCGGACTCGCGGTAATGGGCCGGCAGCTCGTCGTTCGGAACGAATCCCAGGAACTGCACGCGATCCTCGAGCCCGAACTCCCGCACCATTTCCCGCAGCTCGCCCTCGAAGGGACCGGTGCCGACGATTCGAAGCTCGACCGGCAGGATAGTCGGCTTCGCGCAAGCCTCCAGCACCGTCTGGATTCCCTTTCTCTCCAACAGGCGCGCGACGGTGATCAGGCGGGGAACTTTCGCCTGCGGCCGTACGTGCGGCGGGGAGAAGCGATGCGTGTCTATGCCGTTCGGGATGATGTCGATATCGAGCCCAGGCGCCGTTCGCCGCGCGATGTCGGCCAGCGCGGTGCTCAGCGCGACCACGCGGCCGGCGCGCCGCCAGATGCGGCGCGTAACCGGCTTCATCAATGCATGCAAGCGCTCGACCTTGGTATTGAACGGATCGTAGCCCGGCACATCGGAGCCGCGCAGCGACACGATGTAAGGAGTCGCCGGTCTGCCGCGCATCAGGGTCAACAGTCCGGTCGGCAGCGAAAAGAAATAATGCTCGATGTCGTACGGTCGTCGCGCGCGCAGCTGGCGCAGCTTCGGTGCGGCCGCCAGCACGTAGGTGTAAGCGCCCCGCAAGCCGCAGTCGTGGATGCCGACCCGCCACGATGCTACTCGATGTACCGGAACGCCGCCCACCAGGGCACCATCCTCCTCGCCGTCAATCCTGGACGTGAGGACTTCGGCATCGACTCCCAGGCGGACGAGTCCGGATGCAATGTTCGCCGTGGCAAAGCCCGCCCCTCCCCCGACCGGCGGGAACTCGTAGTTCAACAAAAGTACTCTCATAATCTGGGCTAACAATCCCAAGCCGTTTAGCCCCGCGCCGGTGCTTCTCTATTCACCGCGGCCGTCGCCATGCACGTCTTGCAAGTTCCCTGCCAGACCGGACAAGCAGCGATCACGAATCGTCTACACTGTCCTTGAGGGAGGAACCGAGCATGACCAAGTTCATCGTCCTGACCACGCAACGATCGGGGTCTTCCTACCTCTGTTCGTTGCTCGACAATCATCCCGGGATAAGCTGCACCCAGGAGGTTTTCCTGCCCCGGAATACGAATGAAATTACTTACAGGACCTGGCGGACGGCGTCCATTGGCCGCGAGCTGAAGCATTGGTTCAAGAGGCAGGATGCAGTCAATGCCTATCTCGCACAGCTGTATGGCAAACAGCCGTCGCTCCAGGCTTTTGGATTCAAGCTCATGTACGGACAGGCAAAGCGCTATCCCGAGGTAGTCGACTGGTGCGGCAGGAACAACGTCAGGGTCGTGCATCTCATCCGGCAGAACGCTTTGAAAATGGTGGTGTCGCGCCACGTGGCGCAAAAGCGCGGCGTCTACCTGTCCACCCGGACGATGGATCCCGTTACGGTCAGCATCGATACCCGCCGCCTCATCCACCAGCTGCAGCAATCGGATCGACTGGTGCAGCGCCACCGGGAGCTGTTTTCGGACCTGCCCTGCCTCGAGGTGAGCTATGAGGCGATGATGGCGGACCGCGACCGGCAGCTACAGGATATTCTGACGTTTCTCGACTGCGAGGTGAACCTGCATTTATCGACCGAACTGGTTAAAACCAGCTCCGATTCTCTCGCCAGCCTGATCGAAAACTATGATGAAGTATGCCAGGCGCTCATCGGCTCCCGTTTCGAAAAGTACCTGGAAAGCGAGCTGCCCCGGTGAAGCAGCCGCTGCCTCACGTTTGCTTTCTCGCCCCGCATGCCTTCCCGCTGCTCTCCGACGATTCGGCGGTCCAGGTGATCGGTGGCGCCGAGTTGCAACAGGTAATCATCGCGCGGGGCCTTGCCCGGCGAGGCTATCGGGTTTCGATGATCTGCCTCGATCACGGTCAGCCCGACGGACTGGATAGCGGCGGCGTCGTTGTTCGCCGTGCTTACGGGCCGACGGCAGGGTTACCGGGCCTGAGGTTTGTGTGGCCGCGGCTTACCACCATGTGGCAATGCCTGAGCCGCGTAGGCGCCGACATCTATTACCAGCGGGCCGGCAGTATGCTCACCGGTGTCATGGCGGCCCATGCACGGCGTCACGGAAAGAAATCGATTTTCGCCGTCGCCGGCGACCCGATGATCCGCTTTACCCGCGATCGCTGGATCTATGAGTACGGCGTCCGGCACACCGACCGCATCGTCGTGCAGAACGAGAAGCAGAAAGTATCGATCCGGGAGCAATTCAAACGCGACAGTACCCTGATCCCCAACTGTTACCAACCGTCTCCGCCGGGCCAGGGAAGCGGCGCTTGCGGTACCCTGTGGGTATCGACCATTCGGCAATTGAAGCGGCCGGAGTTATTTCTCGATCTCGCGGAAGCGTTGCCGGCATATCGGTTCACCATGATAGGAGGGGTCGGCGACGGCGAACGGCGGTTGTATGAGCGTATTCGCCGCCGTGCGGCCCGCATCGGCAATCTCCAATTCGTCGGCTTCCTGCCGTATGCGGAAGCGGATCGCTACTTCGAGAACGCCTCGCTGTTCATCAACACGTCGGATTCGGAAGGATTCCCGAATACTTTTCTCCAGGCGTGGGCGCGGCGCGTGCCGACCGTTTCTTTCGTCGACTGCGGTGCCCGCGCGGACGGCCGTTCCGTAGGCGTGGCGGTCGCTTCCTTCGCGGAGTTGGTCGACACGGTGTCAGGGCTGCTCGCGAACGACAGCCGTCGTCACGATCTCGGTGCAACGAGTGAAGCGTATGTCCGCGAGCATCACTTCCCGGAGCGCATACTCGATTGCTATGAAGCACTGTTCGAGCAACTGATGTACGAGAAGGAACCGGTACACGCATGAAGTTGTGACAGTGCCGCAGCCGGTGCTTGTTCACAGTGTCGCCGAGGCGCGACACGTTTTTTTTTCCTGCGCGCGTGTAATAATTTCATAGTACTCGATGCGGGTATTCGTCTTTGACAACATTTGGAGCGCGTGGCAGCATCGATTGCGATAAGGGCTAACTTGCTCGAAAGGCAAGGGCGCAAAGCTACCGGTCTAAGAGGTTGTCGACAGTACAGACGCCTACGACAGCGGGGTTGCCAAGCATCTCGGCTTTTCCGCCGACGCCACGAATGTGGCTCCAATGCGCCCTTGTTCGAATAACGCTCGAGACTTGCTCGAGAGCAGAGGAGCCACCGGCGAGTGGCTGCAGGTCGGTGCACATTCATGGGGAGTCGAATGCAAAATAAACAGCGGCGGAGGCTTAGCGCTTTCGCCATTATGGCCATGTTCGCGAGCAGCGCGTCGGCGCTGCCGGTAATCCCCGGTGCCACCGGGTTTGGAATCGATACGCCCGCGGGGCGCGGCGGGAAGGTCATCCGCGTTACCAACCTCAATGCGACCGGCGATGGCTCGCTGCATGCTTGCGTGCGCGCGTCCGGGCCGCGCATCTGTATCTTCGAAGTCTCGGGTACGATACGCGTCAAGTCCGATCTCGTCGTAAACGAGCCTTACCTGACGATCGCGGGGCAAACCGCGCCGGCGCCCGGCATCATGGTGCGGGGCGGCGCATTGAAAATAAAGGCTTCTAACGTTCTCGTGCAACACATTGCAGTGAGGGTCGGGGATGCACCGGAAGGTCCGAGCTTCACAGTTCGTGGCTCATTGAGTATCGCCAGCGGAGACGGGCAGATCGGCAACATCGTGGTCGATCACTGCTCTTTCAGCTGGGGGATCGACGAGACCGCGGAGGTTTACGGCAACTGGCGCGATGTCACGATCTCGAACACCATCATCTCCGAAGGACTGCGGGATTCCTTTTATCCCGATAAGCCCGCCGGTTTTGCCTTTCTCGCCGACGATCGGCGGGGTAATGGCAGGCTGTCCATGATAGGTAACCTGATCGCGCATTCGATAGGACGCAACCCAAGGTCCAATTCGTCGGAGTTCGTGCTCGTGAACAACGTCGTTTATAACACAAGGGACCGGGTAGTGGAGCTGTTCAACAAGCATGGGCTTACGTCGAACTTCACGGTGGTCGGCAACGTGTTCATAAAGGGCCCGAGCTCGCTCGACAGCGTGAAGGCGATCCGGCTGGTGGGCGGGGATCCGTTCGGGGACTCCATCCTGGATGGAACGAAGGTTTTCATCCAGGATAACTTGTCACCGCACGTGACGGATGACCCGTGGTCCGTCGTCGATAACCGGACGGGCTTTGGGCGGTCGGCGCTCGAGCTGCCGTCGCCGCGTTCGTGGCCCAAGGGCCTCGATGCGCTGCCGAGCTCACAAGTCGTGAACCATGTGCTCGAGAACGTCGGCACGCGCCCGGCAGACCGCAACAAGGTCGACGCGAGGGTCATTGCGGACGTACGAAATCGCACCGGGCGGATCATCAACTGCGTGGCCGCGGACGGCTCGGCGCGTTGCAATGCGAACGGTGGCGGCTGGCCGCAGCTTGCGGAGAACCGGAGGAAACTGACAATCCCCGATAACCCGAACAGCGATCACGACGGCAACGGTTATACCCGGATGGAAGAATGGCTGCACGCGATGGCGGCGGAAGTCGAGGGCCGGTCCTACCACCAGGAGCCGCCGGGGGACGAGACACCGGGCGCGGGCGAGACGCCGCCGGACGTGGAGGTGGCGCCGCCCAGGCCACCGCATATCCAGAACTGAAATCGCGGGAAGCGGGAGCGCCGCGGCATCTCCGGATTGCCGCGGCGAACCGTTTGCGCGCCCGCCGGTGGTGTCCCGGGCCGCCGCTAGATCCGGGGTGCGGAGTCAGGCGGGCCGCTTCTGGCGCGAGCTTTCATTGGGCGCGCCCCCGCGTGCGGTATGAACGGGGGATGAGAACAGGTATACGCTGCATCCTCCCTGTCCGCCGACTTTAATCTGTTCCAGGATAAAGCCGAGCCGGCGCGCACGGGTGATTACCTCGGATTCGGAGGCCGTTTCGTAAGGCAATCCTCCCAGCCAGTCCCTGACGTCATGGTAGGCGTTCATACCGCGTGTGACTTTCTGGTTCCACGCGAAGGGATTTTGCAGGTGGCTGGCCCGGGAAGCCATCAGCCGCGCGATACGGCGGCCTTCCATGATGCGTTTTCCGAAGTTCGAGGCCATGTTGTACTTTTGCTTCAGTGCCAGGTCTCTCGCATCCCTCGGACTCTTGCGATAGAGCGAAATCCACAAGCTTCCACCCGGCTTTACGAGGACGGACGCGTTGGCTAACGCCTGCCACAGCGCACCGGTGTGGTGCAAAACGCCCCAGGAATACACGATGTCGTAGCGCCCGAGGGAGCGGATGTAATCGGCGTCCAGTATCGAGCCGTGCTCGACCACCCAGTTTGCCGGCTTGCCTTCCGCACGCCAGAGGGACTTCGTCGCTTCGACGCTGTGCGGGTCGTAGTCCAGCGAGTGGATGTGCCGTGCACCCAATCTCAGGAACGCGAGCGAGTGAATTCCCGACCCGGAACCGATGTCGATGATTGTCTTTGCGCGAACGGCGCCAGGCCCGAGCCACTCATCGATATCGTTTTTTGCACTCTCGATTTCCTGCGCGGTAACAGTATCCAGGTAGTCTTGCCAGTTCTTCCCGAACGAAAACGTTATCCGTTGGCCGGTCTGCGTGTCCATATGGCAGATCCCCTCTAGATTATTGATTCGTCTACGCTGGCTTCGAGTTGATGTTTGTTGGCAATATCAGTATAGCGGCTATTTGGGATTCGGCCATGGCGTGACCGCCGCGGCAATACTCAGGCCCAGTTCTCGCGCCACATTTCGAATGCGAGCAGGTACCACAACGAAGTGGCGAGCGTCCGGTCGCCCCGGAAAAACCGATCGACGGAACGGGTAACGAGCAGGGGATCCATGATGCCGGCGGCCCGTATCCTGGCATCGCCGAGATATTCATCCACCAGCTCTTTCAGGTCGGTCCTGAGCCAACCCGCCAGTGGAACCCCGAAGCCTTGCTTGGAACGGTCGACCAGCTCACGGGGCACATACCGGTACAGGATGCTGCGGAGAAGGTGTTTCGGCCCGAGCTGGCCGCGCCGGAGATGCGGCGGCAGATTGAGCGCAAACTCGATCAGGCGATGATCGAGCATCGGCTCGCGCCCTTCGAGACTGACCGCCATGGTGGTGCGATCCACCTTGGTGAGAATATCCTCGGGAAGGTAGTAATGAAAATCCCAAAGGCTCATCTGCACGGCCGAACAGCCCGGATAGGTGTCGGCTCTCAACCTCGGCGAGGTGTACCTCCCGATGAGGCGGTTGATTTCGTTACTTTCCCAGGATGACAGGTACATATCCATGAGGTGCCCGGCGGTCGGCTGCTCGAGCATCGACCGGAAGCGATGCAGCCTGTGCATCTGGTTGCCGAGTAGCGGATAACCCAGGGTGCGCCCGCGGCCGTTGGCGGAGAGCCGCGGCGGCAGGGGCGCCATCGCCGCGGAAAGGGCGCCGCCGGCCCAGCGGGGAATGCGCCCGAGCTGGCCCAGCCGCTGCAGCACGCTTGCGTACACGGCGTATCCGCTGAACAGCTCATCGCCGCCGTCGGCCGAGAGCACGACCTTGACGTCCTCGCGTGCGAGCCGCGATACCAGCAGGGTGGGTATCCCCGACGAATCGCCGAACGGCTCGTCGAACAGCGTCCCCCAGTTTCTCGCGATCTCGAGGGCTTCGCTCACGCCGAGGATGTATTCGGTGTGTTTTGAACCGCAATGGGCGGCAACTTTCCGCGCCCAGCCCGATTCGTCGTGACTGTCTTCGCTGAAGCCGATGGTGAATGTGCTGATTTCCTGGTTGTGGTGCCGGGCGAGGATAGCGGTTACCAGCGATGAGTCGATGCCGCCGG
This sequence comes from uncultured Woeseiaceae bacterium, assembly GCA_964607425.1. GTDB lineage: Bacteria > Pseudomonadota > Gammaproteobacteria > Steroidobacterales > Woeseiaceae > IDS-8. The sequence goes on along the minus strand of CAZSKQ010000001.1, from coordinate 4,792 downwards.
ACAGGTAGATCCCGACCGGCACGTCGGAAACCATGCGGTGGCGAAATGAATCGATCAGCAGTTCCTCGAGCCGCTCCTCCAGCGCCTGGTCGCTCCCGGAGAGCTCCCTGTTCATGGCGTCGAGCACCGACCAGTAAGGCTCGATGACGGGCGGCCCGCCCGCGCGCAAGGTGAGCCGGTGCCCGGGCTTCAGCTTGTGCACGTGCCGGTAGATCGTCCTGTCGTCCGCGATGTAGCCGTACTGGAGAAACTCGCCGAGCGATGTGGCGTCGATTTCCGGTCGCCAGTGACGGAATGCTCGCAGTGCCTTCAGCTCGGAGCCGAAACAAAACGTCTTGCCGTCCCACCCGAAGTAAAGCGGTTTCACGCCGGCCCGGTCGCGAATCAGCTCGAGCTTTAGTTCCTGCTCGTCCCACAGCGCGATAGCGAACATGCCTGTGAAAGAATTTACGGCGTCCGTGCCCCATTCCATGAACGCATGCAGGATCACTTCGGTATCGCCATTTCCCGAGAAAGTGCGACCGGCCGCCTCGAGCCTTTTGCGCACCTCGACGAAGTTGTAGATCTCGCCGTTGAACAGGAGGACGAAGCGGCCGTCCCGCGAGACCATCGGCTGGTGCCCGAGCGGGGATAATTCCAGTATGGACAAGCGGGTATGGCCGAATGCCACGCCGTCGCCATTCATCCAGATGCCTTCGTCATCGGGACCCCGGTGTCGCAGTGCGGCGACAGCTTCTGTTATTTCTTCCTTTATGCGATCCTGCGCAGCGTTCTGCGACCAGACGCCGGTGATACCGCACATATTTCGTATCCTTGTGCCGTGGGCATGCGGGGATGACTGGATGTTTAGTTCATTCTAGCGGGAACCGCGAACACCGACAGAGGTCAACCGAACCTGAGCATCCGCGGAGGGCCGGTTTTGCCTATCGGCGCCGCGACCATGTAAGCAGCGCGTGTCCGTCGCGGGCACGCCGTCGAACAGCTGCCGATAACGCCGGCCCCGGGGGGACCGTTTCCTGACAGAAAGCTGAACAGCAGATGTTGCACCGGCATTCGGCCGGAGCCGCCTGGCGCTTTGGACCTGTCCCGCGTTTCCCGTTCGAACGATTGCACCGTCACCGGCCTTAAGCCGGCGTCGGAACGAACTATTACAGTGTTTTACATAAGTTTGTGGAGGAGGAGGATGCTGAAGAGGATTCCATACCTCGGCGCGACGTTTCTTGTCACGGTGCTCTCGTGTGCGGCGGCGGTGGCGCAGCCGATCATTCCGGGCGCTGCCGGCTTCGGAATGGAGACGAAAGCAGGGCAGGGCGGCCGTATCATCACGGTCACCAACCTGAACGACAGTGGCTCCGGGTCTCTACGTGCCTGCGTATCCGCTTCCGGGCCGCGAATTTGCGTGTTCGAAGTGTCGGGAACCATCCGGCTTGGCAGCTACCTGACGGTCAATGATCCAAACCTGACGATCGCGGGGCAGACGGCACCGGCACCGGGGATCATGCTTCGCGGGGCGGGCCTGGTGGTCAGGGCATCCGATGTCCTGGTACAGCATATTGCGATCCGGCCGGGAGACGACCCGGAGGGCCCGGAGCTCCACAGCCGGGATGCGGTGAAGATACTCGGCACCAAGAGCCGGGTGCACAACGTCGTGCTCGACCATTGCTCGCTGAGCTGGGCTATCGACGAGGTTTTGGAAGTATGGGGCGAGGATTGGGACAACATTACGATCTCCAACAGCATTATCTCGGAGCCTTTGCGTCATTCTCCCGCGGCGGCAGGGAAAAACCAGGGCTATGGCGTCCTGGTCGACGCGACGCCCGGAAAAATTTCGTTTATCGGCAACTTGATCGCTCACGCGCACGACCGTTTGCCCCGCTCGGCAGCCGGCCAGTTTGTATTCGTGAATAACGTTGTCTACAACGCCGGTGTCACTGAGCTGAACCTGTTCAACAAAAACGGGCTCAATTCCAGCAACAGCATCGTCGGCAATGTCTTCATCAAAGGGCGCGACACGACTTCGGATATGCCGATTTTGTTGAACGGCCCCGGCCCGAAAGGCATCAAGACGGCCATACAGCGCGGAACTGAAATCTACCTTGCGGATAATGCCGCCGTCGTTGCAAGCGACGATCCCTGGTCCATCGTCCGCAACAATTCGGATGTCTCCTCCTCCTCGTTGAAGGTCTCTTCGGCGCCTGTCTGGATCCCCGGATTCGAAGCAATGCCGACGAGCGACAACGCGGTCAGGGAGCACGTGCTCAACAACGCCGGGAGCCGTCCCGGCGATCGCAATTCCGTCGACGCCCGCGTAATCGACAGCGTGCGAAACGGCACCGGGCAGATCATCGACTGCGTCGCGGACGACGGGACGAGCCGCTGCAAGAGGAATGCCGGGGGCTGGCCGGAGCAGGAGAGCGCCACCCGCCGGTTGTCTATCCCTGCCAATCCGGACGGCGACGACGACGGTGACGGCTACACCAACGTGGAAAAGTGGCTGCACGACATGGCGGCCCAGGTCGAAGGCCATACACGCATTCCGCGGGATGCGCCGCGGGACCGCAACCCGCCGAAGCCCCCGGTTCTGAACTGAGGCCGGCCGGCGGCAACCGGCGCCCGACAGGCGCCGGCTCGCGAGCAGGGTGCTGAAGGCTCTTCTATACTCCCTGCGTGCCCCTGTCACCGGTCGCGCAGGCGCACGCATAAGAAGGAGAGCCCTTGACCGAGCAAGTCTTCGCCGCCTGGCGGCCACAGGATCGGGAAACCGCCGCGGCGTGGCTGCTGCTCGCCTTTGTCGTCATCCTGGGAGCCGTGCTCCGGTTCTGGGGGCTCGGCAACATCGGGCTGCACGGCGATGAGGACGTCATGGCCCTCGCCACCCGCGGTATCCTCGAGACCGGCTCCCCGGTAATTCCCAGCGGGATGTACTACCCGCGGGCATTGCCGCAGCTCTACCTGATGGCGCTTTCCGTTGCCGCGTTTGGCGATTCCGAGTGGTCGCTCCGGCTTCCCTCGGCGGTCATGGGCACCCTGATGATCGCGATCGCCTACTGGTTTGGCAGGCGGTTTTTGACGGTGCGCTGGTCGCTCCTGCTCGCGGCGGTAATCGCACTGCTGCCGGTTATGATTGCGCAGTCGCAGACGGCGCGCATGTACGTGTTCCTGGCGAGTTTCGTGATGCTGTTCGCCATTGCCCTGTTCCGCTGGGAGCGGACCGGGTCCACGGCTGACTGGCTGTGGGCGGTCGCTGCGGTCATTGCCGCGCTGCAGTTCCATACGCTCGCGGTGTTCGCGGCGCTGTTGTTCTTTTATCCGGGACTTTTGCATGGGTCCCGGCGATCGTTCGGGCTGGGGGCGGTCGCCTTTGCGGTCTGCCTGGTGGCCTACAAGCTGGTAGCCGAATGGCACTCCGCCCAGTATTTTCCGCTCGTCTCCAGGGCAGGGGACGGCACGCTGGACGGAGCCGTCGGGCTGCAGAAAGAGATCGGGTTGGGAGCCGCGGCCGCAGCTGCGGCATTCATCGTCGCGGCAGCGGCAGCCGCCTGGCTTGTCGCGCGCCGGCTGCGGCACGCCGCGACGGCCTGGTTCGTAGCGGGCGTTGCGCTGCTTGCGGCCGCAGCCGCGCTGGCGCTGCTCGTGCAGTATCACCTGGCGGGCCTCGCCTGGTTTTTCGGTACTATTTTCTATGTGCGCTCCGGCCGCCGGGTGCTCGTGCCGGCGGTGCTGGCGTCAGTCCTCCTGGTGCTCCTTGCCTGGCACGCGTATACCGCCTGGCATGCGCCGGAAGTCCGGACACTGCTGAACCTCGCCGAAGCACTTGCGGGAACGCCGAAACCCCTGCCATACCTGACGTTGTTCCTGTTCTCGCCACCCGCTGTAACGGTGTATGCGCTGATGCTCCTGTACTTCGGCGTGCGCTTCGCGCGCGGCCACCCGCTGCCGGATCATGTCCTGCTGTTTCTGGGCGGCGTGTTCGCACCCCTCTTCCTGATCGGCTTCCTGGAGGATACCTACATCCCGGAACGCTACATCACCGGGCTGATTCCGCTTTTCCTGCTGAGTGTATTTGCCGGCATCACTTACCTGCTCCGGGAATACGGCAGCCGCGCGCGGGCACTGCCGGCGCCCGCGCACGTTATCGCCGCACTGGTCGTATTCGCGATATTCATCGACCCTGCGGAGTTTCGCTACAACGTCAACCCGCACTATCGCGATTTTCCTTACCTCGCGGAGCACCGGGGGGTCGATCACAAGGGCGCGGCTGCTTACGTGATGGAGCAGGACTCCGATGGGCATGACCTGGTGATCGTCATGGATTCCCAGCAGCAGGGCTATTACCTTCCGGGTCGCATGGACTACTACATGCGTTCGTTGCTCAATCGCAGGAACTCAACGATCATGCGCGGTGGAACGATGCACAACCTGTACACGGGAATCCCCCAGATCGCGACGGGGGAGCGGCTTGCGGAGGTCCTGAGGGACGCGGCGCCGTATGACCAGGTACTGGTTGTCGGCAGCGGAGAGTTGGAAGATCATCTCGCGGAGTTCACTGCCGACGGCATCTGGGAGACGATGCAGGCGTTCGGCTTCCGAAAGTCCTGGTCCGGCCGCGACGGCGCAACGAGCGTCTGGGAATACCGTCCGGGCGATCGGTTGCCGGCGTCGGCCCGCGACGCTTCCCGGTAGCGGGCGCGGCGCCGGCGCACTGGGTCTATGCCGCGGTACGGCGTTGCGTTAATATACATCGCGCCAACCAGCTACTGTCCGGCGAGCCTGCCGAACCGACTCGCGCAAA